>DATFOP010000231.1:0-40390 GCA_035265505.1 Propionibacteriaceae bacterium
AGCCGCTGCC
This sequence comes from Propionibacteriaceae bacterium, assembly GCA_035265505.1. GTDB lineage: Bacteria > Actinomycetota > Actinomycetes > Propionibacteriales > Propionibacteriaceae > Microlunatus. The sequence goes on from DATFOP010000231.1 coordinate 11, forward strand.
GGTCACCGTGCTCGCTTTTGCGCTGACCGGCGTGCTGGCCATCGGATTCACGGCGCTGTGGACCTTCTTGCGCGGACCGGTGCCGTTCTCCTCGCCAACGTTGGGGGGAGGGGCACTGGACGGTGCGCCGACGGTCGGCACGTTCTTGATCGTCGCGCTGCTGGTGCCCATCGTGGGGGAAGCCATCCGGGAGATCGGCCCAGTGATCTTGGCCAGCCGCCCCCAATTCGACGACCTGATGGACGGACTGACCTTCGGTGTGATCAGCGGGGTAAGCTACGCCTGCTTCGACACCCTGGTCCGGCATTGGGACCTACTCACCTCCGGGGTGCAGGAGTCCAGCCCTGGCCTCTGGGTGTCGCTCATCGTCCTCGAGGGCTTCGTCAAGCCGCTCATCATGGGTACGGCCACCGGGATCGCCTGCGCTGAGTTCTCTGGCCTCGGCCGTGGGTACGACGGCTTTACGCCGCGCTACTTCCGCGGGGTGGCGGAAGCGGTGCTGGCCAACATTGCCTACCAGGCCGGCAGCTACCTGTTCTCTTACGTCGGGTCCGCGACCCTTAGTCTGATGTTGAGCATCGGCTGGGGGCTGCTCATCCTCGCCATCTTGATCTTGCGGCTCCGAAACATCCTGCACGTCGGCCTGATGGAGGCCGCGCTTGAGCGGTCTGCCCGGAACGCCGGCATCGGACCAAGCGGTGAACTGGAGTTCTGCGCGCAGTGCGAGATGCCACTGGTCGACCACGCGGCTTTCTGCAACGCCTGCGGCACGGCGGTGCGAGTCAGGCCCAAGGCAACCAGGCCCAAGGCACCGGCGACGGTCGCTTCGCGGGCGGCTACGGAGTATGACACGGACAACGCGGCAACCTCAATCATCCCCGGCATGGACCGCGACGATGACGACGACGGACAGGGCTACCTCGACGAACCCACCGAACGCGTCCAATCCGACCAGTTCAACAGCCCAGGGTCCACGGTTCCACTGCAGCCTGAGCTGTCCTCTCCCGACCGGCCGCGGCATCGTCTCGACGATGACGAGGAGTGGCGACCATGAGTCAGACTCCAGGCGAGTGGCCCCCGGACCAGGGGGGATACTCCCAAGGCGGATACCCGCCACAGAGTCAGCCCCCGGGCTACCCATCCCAAGCACAACCGGGTGGCTACGGCACCGACTCCCAGCCAGGCGGGTACCCGCCGCAACCACCCGGCGGCTATCCGCCGCAGGGTCAACCGGGCATCTATTCCGGGCAACCTGGCGCCTACCCTCCACAGGGCGCCTACCCCCCGCCGGGCGGTTTCCCGCCGGGGGGTGCCTACCCGGGCTCTGCCGCGGGGTATCCGCCGCCTGGCGCAGGACCCGTCGGTCCGGCCGGTGGTCCGCCGGCCAGGAAGAGCCGCGGAATGATCATCGGGATCGTGGCAGCAGCCGTGGTGCTGTTGGCGGCGGTAGGAGGGATCATCCTGGTGCTCAACCGCAGCGACGACACTCAACCAAGTGCGACCATCACACCCGGGCCCCCTCCTGCGGAGCCGACGCCCGAGGAGTCGAGCGCTGAACCGAGGACTCCGAGCCCCAGCGGCAAGCAGAGCGCACCTCAACCGACGCAGCCGACCGAGGCACCGACCCAAGCCCCGAACGGTGACGAGATCCCTCTCGGCCGCGGCATCAGCCTCACGCCGGCCGACGGCTACGAGATCGAGAAGTCCGGGACCGGCTACGCCCGTGTCAGCAACGGCGACCAGCTGTTCCTGGGCCAGGCTGTTGCGGTCGAGCCGGGGACAAATCCCGGACAGCTATGTGACGCTTGGCATCGCAAGATCGCCGAAGGACAGGCAAACGGAAAGTTCGCCGACCCCAAGACCGCCGACCTGAACACTAAGACACTCGAGGGCGCGACGTGCGTCGGGACGTTCACCGCGAGCAACGGAAGTGGCAGCCAGGATGTCGTCGTTTACAGCCTCGCCTCGGTGCGTACCGACGGCGTGACGGCGCTGGGCACGATGTACTTCTTGAAGGACGCGAACGCCGACCAGCTCAACAAGGACTTCAACGCCATGATGAACTCGATGTTGGAGGGTCAGGGCACCGGGGGCTAGCGCTTGTGTGGTGCTCCCGAACAATCGAGTGGCGAAGGGCCTGTCGTAGGCGCCGCATATCCTCACCTCATGCGTCCGATCGACGAGTTGCAGCGCACAGTAGCCCCCTTCGCGGTGGTCAGCGACTTCGCTCCTTCCGGTGACCAACCAACCGCGATCGCGGAGCTGGAGCAGCGAATCAACGCGGGGGAGCGAGACGTCGTGTTACTGGGCGCCACCGGGACTGGGAAGACCGCGACGGTGGCGTGGCTCGCCGAGCGGGTGCAGCGGCCGATCCTGGTCATGCAGCCGAACAAGACGCTGGCCGCCCAGTTCGCGAACGAGCTGCGGCAATTCTTTCCGAACAACGCAGTGGAGTACTTCGTCTCGTACTACGACTACTACCAACCCGAGGCGTACGTTCCGCAGACCGATACCTACATCGAGAAGGACTCCTCGCTGAACCAGGAGGTCGAGCGGCTCCGCCACTCCGCGACCAACTCGTTGCTCACCCGACGCGACGTGGTGGTGGTGGCCACGGTGTCGGCCATTTATGGTCTGGGGACGCCGCAGGAGTATCTGGACCGGATGATCACGTTGCGCCTCGGGACCGAGATCGACCGCGACGTGCTGCTGCGCCGGCTGGTCAATATCCAGTACGCGCGCAACGATCTGTCCGGCGCGCGGGGGACCTTCCGGGTCAGAGGGGACACCCTCGAAGTCTTCCCGATGTACGAGGAGCTCGCCGTTCGGATCGAGTTTTTCGGGGACGAGGTGGAACGGCTGAGCACCATGCACCCGCTGACCGGAGAAGTGGTGACCGAAGACCAGGAGGTCTACCTTTTTCCGGCCAGCCACTATGTCGCGGGTCCCGAGCGAATGGACCGCGCGATCGCTGGAATAGAGCGTGAGCTCGACGAGCGGCTTGCGGAGCTGGAACGACAGCACAAGCTACTGGAGGCTCAGCGGCTGCGGATGCGCACCAGCTATGACATCGAGATGATGCGTCAGATCGGGACTTGCTCGGGCATCGAGAACTACTCACGGCACATCGATGGGCGCGGTCCGGGATCTCCGCCGCACTGCCTGCTGGACTACTTTCCCGAGGACTTCCTTCTCGTCATCGACGAATCTCACGTCACCGTGCCGCAGATCGGTGGCATGTATGAGGGCGACATGTCGCGCAAGCGCACGTTGGTCGACCATGGTTTCCGGCTGCCCAGTGCGATGGACAATCGTCCGCTCCGGTTCGAGGAGTTCACGGAACGGATCGGCCAGACTATCTATCTCTCCGCGACGCCAGGAAATTACGAGCTTGTCAAGTCACGCGGCTTCGTCGAGCAGCTGATCCGGCCCACCGGTCTGGTGGACCCCGAAGTGATCGTCAAGCCGACGTCGGGCCAGATCGATGATCTGATGGGGGAGATCCGGCACCGTGCCGAGCGGTCCGAACGGGTCTTGGTGACTACCCTCACCAAGAAGATGGCCGAGGACCTCACCGACTACCTGCTCGAGAACGGCATCCGCACCCGATACCTGCACTCGGAGGTCGACACACTCCAGCGGGTCCAGCTGCTCCGTGAGTTGCGGATGGGCGAGTTCGACGTGCTGGTCGGCATCAACCTGCTGCGAGAGGGCCTGGACTTGCCCGAGGTGTCACTGGTGTCGATCCTCGACGCCGATAAGGAGGGCTTCCTTCGCAGCGAGAAGAGCTTGATCCAGACCATCGGGCGCGCGGCGCGCCATGTGTCCGGACAGGTGCACATGTACGCCGACTCGATCACCGATTCGATGGCCGCGGCGATCGAGGAGACCAACCGGCGCCGGGTCAAGCAAGCTGCCTACAACGAGGCGAACGGCATCGATCCGCAGCCGATCCGCAAGAAGATCGCCGATATCACCGACATGCTGGCGCGCGAAGACGCCGACACCGACGACCTCTTCGGCGGTCGCCAGCGCGGCCGCGGCAGGGCGCCGTATCCAATGCTGGGGGCGAAGGACATCGGTAGCCAGACTCGTCACCTGGCCGGCATGCCTGCGGGTGATCTGGCCGATCTGGTGCAGGATCTCACCAAGCAGATGCACGCCGCGGCGGCCGAACTCCAGTTCGAGGTCGCCGCCCGCTTGCGTGACGAAATTTCGGAGCTGAAGAAAGAGCTGCGGCAGATGGTCGAGGCGAGCCGCTAGTCAGTCCTTCCGCCGCTGTCTGGGGCTCTGCTCTCAGCAACTGGCGTGCTCCCAGCTTGTCGAGGTGGGGGGCCCGCACGCGCGCTGCCCTGAGCCTGTCGTTCGGCCGCAGTTAGGCATTCAATATCCCTGCTGACATACTGGGCGACGGAGGGGAGTATTCCCTCGCGTCGGCATCGTCATCACGGAACTAGCGTCGTCCACCCGGCGGCGGCCAGTCCCGGTGCGTCGGCCAGGTCGTTCTGGCGGAAGAGACCTCCGAGATGTCGACGTTCGCCGAACCCGTCTCGGAAGGTCTCCACTTGGACGTTCACCTCTATGCCTGGATCATCACCGTCGTGGTCATGACCACGATTTTGGTCATTGACGTCCTGGTCATCGGTCGCCGGCCACACGAGCCGTCGATGAAGGAGGCAGGCTCCTTCATCGGGCTCTTCGTCGGCCTGGCCGTCGTCTTCGGGCTTGGGGTGTGGTGGGTCTCCGGACCGCGCTACGCCGGTGAGTTTTACGCCGGCTGGCTCACCGAGTACAGCCTGTCGATCGACAACCTCTTCATCTTCTTGATCATCATGAGCAAGTTGAAGGTGCCGCGGCACCTTCAGCAGTTCGCCCTGCTGGTGGGGATCATCCTCGCCCTGGTCTTCCGGGCGATCTTCATTGCCGTCGGTGCCGCCGCGATCAACCGATTCAGCTGGATCTTCTTTCTCTTCGGTGGGTTCCTGATCTACACGGCGGTAAAGCTATTTATCGACTATCGCCAGCACGACGAGAGCGATGACGTGCCGGACAACGCTGCCATGCGGTACATCCGGCGACGGTTCAGAGCGACGGACAACTTCCGCGGGACCAAGCTGTTTGTCATCGAGAACGGCAAGCGACTTATGACGCCGATGTTCGTCGTGATCGTGGCCCTCGGTAGTACGGACTTGTTGTTCGCTCTCGACTCCATTCCAGCCATCTACGGACTCACCCAGGAGCCGTACCTGGTTTTCACGGCCAACGTGTTCGCCTTGATGGGGCTACGTCAGCTCTACTTCCTGGTGGGCGGCATGCTGAAGCGGCTGGTTTATCTGTCGCTCGGGTTATCGGTCATTCTGGGATTCATCGGCATCAAGCTGGTGCTACACGCCATGCACGAGTACCACTGGGCTGACTGGGCTCCCTTCGATGGGGAGATCCCGATCTGGCTGTCGCTCGGAGTGATCGTTGGAACCCTGACCATCACGACGTTGGCGAGCCTTGCCAAGTCCAAGCGCGACGACGCTACCAGGACTGCACCGGAAGCCATCTGAGGTTGCCGCCGGCGATGACGACGGCTCAACTTGCGTCGGGGTCAGGCCGCGGCCTGAGTCTGCTGTTGCTCCGGCTCGATCGCCTGCACGACGAGCTCCGCGACGTCCGCCGTGAGCCGGATGTCGATCGATTCCAAGACGTCGGTCGGTACCTCGTCCAAGTCGGGCTCGTTGCGCTTGGGCAGGAACACGGTGGTGAGCCCGGCACGCTGGGCAGCGAGCAGCTTCTGCTTCACTCCGCCGATCGGCAACACCCGGCCATTGAGCGTCACCTCGCCGGTCATCCCGACCTCAGACCGTACTGGTCGTCCTAGCGCCATGGACGTCAGCGCCGTCACCATCGTGACGCCTGCCGATGGGCCGTCCTTGGGTACCGCGCCTGCGGGAACGTGAACGTGGATGTGCCGATCGAGGATGCTGGGATCAGTGATTCCGAGCTGCGCCGCGTGAGCGCGTACGTAGGACAGAGCGATCTGCGCCGACTCCTTCATCACGTCGCCTAGCTGTCCGGTCAAGGTCAGGCCGCCCCGCCCGCTGGGTGAGCCTCCGATCACCCCGGAGCTGGTCGAAACGTCCGCTGAGCCTGTGGAAGGGCCGGCGTTCGCCTCGATGAACAGCACGTCGCCGCCGAGACCGGTGACGGCCAGTCCTGTCGCCACGCCTGGGACCGAAGTCCGCTCGTGCGCCTCGGGCGTGAATCGAGGTCGACCGAGATAGGTTCGCAGGTTGGCCGGCTCGATCGTCAGCTGCTGCGGGTCCGAGGCGTTTGCCAGCTTGGTGGCTGCCTTACGCAACGCTTTGGCCAGCAACCGCTCGAGCTGGCGCACACCGGGTTCGCGGGTATAGTCGGCCGCGATCTCGCGCAGTGCCTCATCGGTGACGACGACTTCGTCTGAGGTCAGTGCGGCCCGCTCGAACTGCCGTGGCAGCAGGAAATCTCGAGCGATGGCAATCTTGTCGTCCTCGGTGTAGCCGTCGAGAGTAACCAGCTCCATCCGGTCGAGCAGTGCCTGCGGGATGGTCTCTACGACGTTTGCCGTGGCTAGGAACAACACGTCGGAGAGGTCAAGGTCGACCTCGAGGTAGTGATCCCGGAAAGTGTGATTCTGTGCCGGGTCCAGCACCTCGAGCAGCGCCGCCGCAGGGTCACCGCGATAGTCCGAGCCGACCTTGTCGATCTCGTCGAGCAGGACGACCGGGTTCATCGAGCCGGCCTCGGTGATAGCCCGTACGATCCGGCCGGGCAACGCGCCCACGTATGTGCGCCGGTGACCGCGGATCTCCGCCTCGTCTCGGACACCACCGAGCGCGACACGGACGAACTTGCGGCCGAGCGCTCGAGCCACCGACTCGCCGAGCGAGGTCTTGCCAACGCCGGGCGGCCCGACGAGGGCCATGACGGCGCCGGAGCCGCGACCGCCGATCACCTCCAGACCGCGGGACGCTCGGCGGGCGCGGATCGCGAGGTACTCCACGATCCGGTCCTTCACGTCCTCCAGCCCATGATGGTCGGCGTCCAAGACCTCGCGAGCCGCCTGAATGTCGATCGAGTCCGTAGTCTTGGTGCTCCACGGCAGGTCAAAAATCGTGTCCAGCCAGGTGCGGATGTAGCCAGACTCGGGGCTCTGATCACTGGCCCGTTCGAGCTTGCCGACTTCGCGCAGCGCCGCCTTGCGGACGTCGTCGGGCAGCTGAGCCTCCACGACTCGGGTCCGGTAATCCTGTGCACCGTCGGGCTCGTCCTCCCCGAGCTCCTTGCGGATCGCGTTGAGTTGCTGGCGAAGCAAGAACTCGCGTTGGCTCTTCTCCATGCCTTCTCGTACGTCGTCGGCAATCTTGTCGTTGACTTCCGTCTCGGCGATGTGGTCCCTGGTCCACTCGATCAGCGAGCGCAGCCGCGTCGCGACATCAGGAGTCTCGAGAAGTTCGCGCTTTTGGCTATCGCTGAGGTACGGCGCGTACCCGGCAAGGTCGGCGAGGGAAGAGGGATCCGTGACTTTGTTGACCGTGTCAATGACCTGCCAGGCGTCCCGGCGTTGGAGCGTGGCAATAACCAGCGCCTTGTAATCCGACGCGAGGTTGCGGACCTCGTCAGTGTCCCCACCAGGGCTGCGAATCTCCTCCGCCTCCACCCATAGCGCGGTGCCCGGTCCCGAGACACCCGACCCGATGCGCACACGTCGCTCGGCTCGAATAACTGCAGCGGGCTCGCCGCTGGCCAGCCGGCCCATCTGCACGATGGACGCCTCCACGCCATACGAGGCATAGCGGTCCTCCAGGCGCGGTGCGACGAGCAGATTCCCGTCGCTATGGGACCGGGCCGCGTCGACCGCAGCGCGAGCAGCATCATCAAGCTCGATCGGCACGACCATGCCCGGGAGCACGACGAGATCGGTAAGAAAGAGGACAGGGAGCTTGGTTATCGACATCAGGAACTGAGCCTCCAATTCGCGTCACTCTAGTTGAGCGACACAGGCTCAATGCTGGTTGCGAGCGTTTTCTTCCATCCGTTCTCCGTCGGTGCACAAGCAGTAGTCCCGCTGTTTACAACGCTGTCAGTCGAGCTCGGCGACCAGGTACGGCTCAAGGTTCCGGATCGCCTGACCCATCGCCATGGTGTGAGCACGTCGAGTCGCTCAGCGAGAACGGCGGTCAGCGCGTTTGGTGACGTACCGCCGGATCTTCTCGTCGGTGCCGCAGATTTCCATGGTGCACCAACGCCGGCTGTGGTTCTTCGAGCGGTCCAGGAACAACCAGGGGCAGCCGGCGCATCGCTTGAGCCGCTGGGTCTCCGGACCGACGAGCAGCCGATAGGCAGCTTCGGCCACCGGCCAGAGCGGCGATTCCAAATCGGAGAAATCCCAGGAGAGCGACGGCTGAGGCGGAGAGGACGTGACTCCGGCGTGTTGTATGGCAGAAGTGACGAATGGCCGCAGCTGCTGCCAACCGGCGTCGGGCGATCGGCCGTCAGCCAGGGCGCCGAAGGTCTCGTTGATCGCGGCCCGGAGGTCTTTCGCCCGTCGCACGGTTGATCTGGCTTGGCGTGGATGATCTTCGGCGATGTGGTGCAGTGCTGCCGCAGAATGATCCGGCACTGTCCCGATCCGCTGTGACCAGACTATGAGGCCTCGATAATCCGCCACGTAGTCGAACGGCTGAGGCCCGTAGGGGTCGTCGACGGTGTTGGCGAAGTCCAGAGTCAGGTTCCCGCCGACGATCGGCAACTCGCGGATCCCTTCACGGCGAAGTGGGCCTGCGGCCTGCGTCATTGTTTCCACCAAAACAGACATTACCAGCTTGCATCTGAGCCGGCCAGGTGGCAGTGTTTCCGGTATGGGGAACTTTACCGGAAACACTGCGCCGGCGGGGGTAGCCGGAGGCGTCGCCGTTCTCTGTGTCGCCCAGTTCGTGGTGGTGCTGGATGTGACCATCGTCGCCATCGCGCTCCCGGCGATCTCGCGTGACCTGGGCTTTCAGCCGGGCGAGCTGTCGTGGGTGATCACCGCCTACACCGTCGTCCTGGCGGGTCTGCTGATCCTCGGTGGCCGCGCGGCTGATCTGGTCGGCGCTGCGCGGATGTTCCGCGTCGGTCTGGTGGCCTTCTCAGTTGCCTCGTTGGCTTGTGCCCTGGCCTGGTCCCCCGCCGCGCTCATCTGCGCCCGGATTGCCCAGGGCGTGGGGGCGGCCCTGCTGTCGCCGGCGGCGTTGGCGTCACTCAACGAGCTGATCGAACGTCCTGGCGCTCGGCGGCGCGCCCTTGGTTGGTGGACGGCTGCGGCAGCAGGAGGCGGCGCGAGCGGTTGGGTTCTGGGAGGCGTGATCACCGAAATCGCCGGCTGGCGGTGGATCTTCGCCGTCAACGCACCGATCGGCTTCGCCGCGGTGCTGATCAGCCTTCGGGTCCTTTCACCGATAAGTCGTCCACGTTCGATCACTCGGGAGTCGCATTCCTTCGATCTGATCGGCGCGTTGTTGGTGACCTCCGGCGTCGCCCTTGGCGCGCTTGGACTATCCGCAATCGCCGAGGACATCGGCCATCAGGCGGGCTGGCTAGTCGCCGCCATGTCGGCGGTCGCGCTGACCTTCTTCGTCTGGCGTGAAGCTCGAGTTTCCGACCCGCTGCTACCCAGCAGTTTGATCACCAGACCTGGCGTGGTCGGCGGCAATCTCACCGCTGCTGCCCTCACCGCTTCGACGACACCGGCGATGCTCACCGTCATCCTGTATGTCCAGGACACGTTGGGGCTCTCCCCGGCCCGTGGCTCGATGTTGTTCCCCGCCTTCAATCTTGCTGTGATCGGCGGTTCCCTGCTCGGACCGCTCGGGCTGAGCCGGATCGGAACCCGACCGATGCTGCTCGGCGGATTCAGTGCCGTGGTCGGGGGAATCGCGTTGCTGTTCACCCTGCCCGACCGAGGCCTGCCAATCCTGACTCTGGTCATTGCCTTCGCCGCCATGGGGCTTGGCCTCGGCGCCGCTTCGGTGGCATCCACGACGGCCGGCACGGCAGATGTTCCCGGCGGCGAGCAGGGAGTGGCGGCCGGTCTGCTGAACTCCACGGCTCAGTTGGGCACGGCGCTGGGACTTGCCGTGACGTCCCCGCTGGTAGCCTCAGCGGCTCCGATGGTGGGCTACCGGCGCGGGTTCTTCGCCGCGGTCATCATCGCGCTTGCCGGTGCCCTCGGATCCCTGACCGTACGGCGCCGCGCTACTTCTGTACCCGGCAGTGAATTGGCCTGCAGCGACCCCCGACAGGCGAAGTCCGGGCGAACAATGGCCGAGTGACTGACTGCTGAATGTCCAGCCTGGTGGCGGCGAAGGGCTTGCAGCTCAAGACGGCGGGGTAGTAGTCAATTCGGGCGGCCACTGGGACTATTGCCCCAAGAGCGTGGCTTTCGGCCATGACGCGCCTTCGCGGGCTCGGCGCTGAACCAGTCCGCGAGGAGCCGACACGGCACCATCGACAGCGAGGAGAGAACGATGTCGGTAGACACTTCGGGAACAGCGTCCGCGGCACGAACTCCCCCCAGCGAGGGGTCGGGCCGGCACCGCGTCGTTGTCATCGGTTCAGGCTTCGGAGCGTTGTGGGCAACCGAAGCGCTCGCCAAGGCGCCGGTCGACATCACCATGATCAGCATGACGTCGCACCACTTGTTCCAGCCACTCCTCTACCAAGTGGCGACGGGGGTGCTTTCTGAGGGTGAAGTAGCGCCGGCAACCCGTGAGATCTTGAAGAAGCAGGCCAATGCCACGGTGCTCCTGGGGCGGGTGACCGACATCGACCTCGGCGCACGGACGGTGACCTCGGTAAGCCCGCTCGGGACGACCATCACGCGATACGACACCCTCATCGTGGCTGCGGGAGCGGGCCAGTCGTATTTCGGCAACGACCAGTTCTCCGAGTTCGCGCCCGGCATGAAGAGCATCGACGATGCCCTGGAATTGCGCGGGCGGATCTTCGGGTCCTTCGAACTTGCCGAGCTGTGCACCGATCCTGCGGTCGCCGAGGAGTGGCTGACCTTCGTCGTGGTCGGAGCCGGCCCCACCGGGGTGGAGATGGCCGGCCAGATCAGCGAGCTTGCGCACCGCACGTTGCGCCGCGACTTCCGCCGCATCGACACGACAAAGGCCAAGGTCATCCTGTTGGACGCCGCGCCCGCTGTCCTGGGTGCATTCGGCGATCAGTTGTCGGCGGCCGCCACCGAGCAGCTACACAAGATCGGCGTCGATGTCCAGCTCAACGTCAAGGTGGTCGGTGTGGACAACACCGGCGTAGACGTCATCGATCCGGACGGTACGCAGCGCCGGATTCCGTCGAGATGCAAGGTGTGGGCCGCGGGCGTGAGCGCCTCACCACTCGGGCAGCAGCTAGCCGAGCAAAGTGACGCCGAGGTCGACCGCGCAGGTCGGGTTCTGGTCAACAAAGACCTGACCCTGCCAGGGCATCCCGAGGTCTTTGTTATCGGCGACATGATGGCCCTGGACAACCTGCCCGGCGTGGCCCAGGTCGCCATGCAAGGCGGTAAACATGCTGCCGGGCAGATCGAACGCAGGCTGCGGGGTCAAGAAACTGGGCAGCCGTTCAAGTACTTCGACAAGGGCAGCATGGCCACGATCTCGCGGTTCCACGCGGTCTGCAGCATCGGTAAGCGCATCCGGCTCGCTGGGTTCGTCGCCTGGGTCATGTGGCTCGCGGTTCACGTCATGTACCTGGTCGGCTTCAAGAACCGTTTCACGACAGTGCTGCACTGGGCGGTCAGCTTCGTCTTCCGCGGGCGGTCGCAGCGGACGACGACGCGGCAGCAGATCGTCGCTCGGACCCTGATGGCCCGGCTCAGCGCGGCGGAAGAGGAGCTGAACCAAGCCAAGGCGACCGAATCGATCGGGAAAGGGGAGAAGATGAGCCCCGCAGCGGAGGAACAGCCAGCACAGTCGACCCAACGGAACCCTGGCTAGGAGCAACCGGATCGCGGCTGCTCAGCTACCCGCAAGAAGTTCGTCGAGCTTCTGGTAACCCTCCTGGACGCCAACGTCCATGCCACTGGCCATGATCGCATTCCGAGCCTCCATGCTGTCGACGACCGAAAGGCCCACGACTCGAGTGCGGCCATTTCCCAGATCCTCGAAGGTCATCGTGTCCAGGCTGACGCCGTCCGGCATCCCTTCCCAGGTGAACGTCTGCACCAGTCGTTCATTGGGTCGGACTTCATGGAAGGATCCGTAGAACGAGGCGATCTCCTGACCGTCGCGCTCTGCAACGTATCGATAACTCCCTCCGGTTCGCGCGTCCCAATTGTCGATCCGGGTCGTGACGCTCCTCGGGCCGAGCCAGCGGGCCACCAGACCAGGATCGGTCCAGGCCCGGAAGACTTTGTCGGGCGGGGCGTCGAACTCACGGGTGATCCGGACGGTCGGCAGCTTCGGATCGGCCTCGATCTGGGCCTCACGGGTGCCTGGGGTGCTGGTGGTGTTCATGATGCTGCTCCCTTCTGATCGTCAGCAATGCGCTGGCGGTCGGTCGTTTCTTTCTCATCCATCGCTTCGAGAACGGCGTCGAGGCGCCGGAACCGCTCCTCCGCCCGCTGCCGGTACTTTTCGATCCACTTGGTCATCAGGTCGAAGACTTCGGCCTCCAGGTGGCGGGGGCGCCGCTGGGCGTCCCGGCTGTGGCTGACCAGCCCGGCTTCTTCCAGCACTCGCAGGTGCTTCGAGACGGCCTGCATGGAGACGCCATACGGCTTCGCCAGCTGACCCACTGTGGCGTCACCAACAGCGAGTCGCGCGACCATGTCGCGCCGAGTGGGGTCGGCCAGCGCCGCAAAGATCCGCGACAGCTGATCTTCTGACATGTCTCGCCTCCGTATTCAACCAATCGGTTGTAAACGAAGGTAATCCTTTGCCAGCCAAGTTGTCAACCGCCTGGTTGCGGAACTGACGCGATCGAGCGAAGCCTGCGACGTGATTCGGCTTACCAGCCGCGGGCGCGCCATTCATCAAGATGCGGCCGCTCGTCACCGAGCGTCGTGTCGTCGCCATGTCCCGGATGAACGATTGTGTCGTCGTCGAAGCGAGCGAAGATCTTGGTCTCGAGATCATTCATCAACGTGCCGAAGTCTGAGGCCGAGGTGGTCCTTCCCGGGCCGCCCGGGAAGAGGCTGTCCCCGGTGAACAGATGGGTATTCGGCCCGCCGGCGTAGGCCAAGGTGATCGAACCCGGTGTATGCCCCGCGAGCCCGATCACCTCCAGGAACTCTTCGCCGAGTTCAATCCGGTCACCGTCCCAGACCCCCGTCAGGCCTTGAACGCGGGAGCCCTCAGCGATGGCAGCGACGTCCGGCTGCCCGGCCACAAGCCGAGCTCTGGTGGTGGCCGCCACCCGCCCGAGAGCTTGCCAGTGATCACCGTGGCGATGGGTAGTGATGATCGTTTCCAACGGTTGACCGGCGAGGAGTTCAAGGAGTCGCTCATGGTCATTGGCGGCGTCGATCAACACACCGGATCCGTGCTGTGGCTGAAGGAGGTAGGCGTTGTTGTCCATCGGTCCAACGCTGAGCTTGATCATGGTCGCGCTCGGGGAAAGCTTTTCGACCAGCGGCCTGCCTCCCGGCGTGACGTGTCCGCGACTCTCCATGATCAAACTCCCTTTCTAATAGGCCGGCAGCTGGAGCTCGTCCCCGCCGGTGACCGCCGAACCATCGACGCGATTCGTCAGCCACCCGAGCAGGTTGGAGCTGTCGCCCGTGATATGACGCGGGTCACCAGAACTGCCGACGCTGATCGTGAACCCGGACTCTGAGGTCAGCACCAACCGCGGAAAGTCCTCGCGGTCACGCAGTCGGAGAGCACACCACTCCAAGAGCCATTCGGCCATCTGCTGGTCGATGTGGGCCACCTCTAAGCCGATATCGAGGTCGACATGATGGATGATCACCTCCAGCAGTCGGGCCAGTGGCAGCAATCGGGCCGGCACGCGCAGCCCGCCGCGCATCTCGACCACTGCATCCCAAGTGTCCGCTTCATGCAGTGCGTCGAAGGCCTCGCCGAGCCGGCCGGCGGAGGTGTCCAGGTCGACCTGCAGCTCCAGACCCGTGCGCCCGGCTCCCGCCTCGATCTCCGACTCACGCTGATCGGCGGATGAGTACATGTCCCGGCGCTCGCCAGTCCTCGCCCATTCGGTGAGGCGTCGAATGGCATCCGCCTGCCGAGCAAGGTGCGTCGCCACATGGGCTCGGGTCCAGTTGGGCAGGCGGCTGGGGCGTCGCCAGTCCTCGTCGCTAACGGTGATCGTGTCGCCTAGCAACCGCTGGGTCGCCTGCGCGACCATGAAACGTACGGTCTCCAGTTGATCGGCGGCCGATGCCGTTGGCGCACTCATGGACCAAAGGTAGTGGTCAACCGCGGACTCAGAGGAGCGGCGGTGCAAGCGCTTCAGCACTGTCAGGGCCGGCACATACCATGTGCACCGTGACCGACAGTCTCGTCGTCCGGGGTGCCCGCGAGCACAATTTGAGGAACATCTCCCTGGAGTTGCCGCGCGACGCCTTGATCGTGTTCACCGGGCTGTCGGGATCGGGCAAGTCGAGCCTCGCGTTCGACACGATCTTCGCGGAAGGACAGCGCCGCTACGTCGAGTCCCTGTCGGCCTACGCGCGTCAGTTCCTGGGCCAGATGGACAAGCCGGATGTCGACTTCATTGAGGGCCTCTCGCCGGCGGTGTCGATCGATCAGAAGTCCACGAGCCGTAACCCGCGCTCGACGGTGGGCACCATCACGGAGGTCTATGACTACCTCCGCCTGCTCTACGCGCGGGCAGGCCGCCCGCACTGCCCCGTATGTGGCGAACCGATCAGCCGGCAATCTCCCCAGCAGATCGTGGATCGACTGCTGGGGTTGGCGGAGGGTACCCGATTCCAGGTGCTCGCTCCCGTGGTGCGGGGCCGCAAGGGGGAGTACGTCGAGGTCTTCCGGCAGCTGGCCGGGGCTGGCTTCAGCAGGGCGCGGGTCGATGGCGAGCTCGTGCAGCTGACTGAGCCGCCCACGTTGGATAAGAAGTACAAGCACTCGATCGACGTCATCGTCGACCGGCTTGCGGTCAAGCCCAGTGTCAAACAGCGGCTCACCGACTCGGTCGAAACCGCGCTGGCGCTAGCCCAAGGCGTCGTTTCCATTGACTTCGTCGACCTTGATCCGAGCGATCCGCTGAGGGAACGGCGCTATTCGGAACGAATGGCCTGTCCCAATGATCATGACATCGCGATCGAGGAGCTCGAGCCGCGGCAATTCTCTTTCAACGGACCTTGGGGCGCATGTCCGGATTGCTCTGGTCTGGGCACCCGCATGGAGGTCGACCCGGAGCTCGTCGTGCCCGATGACGAAAAGAGCCTTGCCCAAGGAGCGATCGCACCCTGGGCGTCGGCTCATGTTGCCGATTACTTCCAGCGGCTGATCGAGGCACTCGCCGCAAGCTCAGGTTTCAGCATGACGGTCCCCTGGCACCGGCTGCCAGCCGCGGCACAGAAGCTCCTGTTGTACGGGGTGCCCGGACAGGTGCATGTCCGCTACCGCAACCGGTACGGCCGAGAGCGCAGCTACAACGCCAAATATGAGGGTGTGGTGTCCTACATCGAGCGTCGGCACGCCGAGGCGGAGTCCGACACCTCGCGCGAGCGGTTCGCCGGTTACATGCGGGAGGTGCCGTGTCATTCGTGCCACGGTGCCCGGCTGAAGCCCACATCCCTCGCCGTCACTGTGGGTGGCAAGAACATCGCTGAGATCTCGGCCATGTCGATCGACGAGGCTGCCGCCTTTCTGCAGCAGCTGGTGCTCAGCGACCGGGAGCGACAGATCGCCGAGCGGGTGCTCAAGGAAATCAATGAGCGGCTGAGGTTCCTTCTCGACGTGGGCTTGGACTATTTGTCGCTCAGCCGTCCCACCGCCAGCCTCTCCGGGGGTGAAGCCCAGCGGATCCGACTCGCCACGCAGATCGGCTCGGGTCTGGTCGGTGTGTTGTACGTCTTGGACGAACCGAGCATCGGGCTGCACCAGCGGGACAATCGCCGGCTGATCGAGACCTTGATCCGGTTGCGCGACCTCGGCAACACCTTGATCGTGGTAGAGCACGACGAGGACACCATCCGGACCGCGGACTGGGCGGTGGACATCGGTCCGGGGGCCGGCGACCACGGCGGCCACGTCGTCGTGTCGGGGCCTGTCGAGGAACTGCTCAACCATCCCACCTCCCTCACCGGCGCCTATCTCTCCGGTCGGCGGAGTATCTCGCTGCCGTCTGGCAGGCGACCCCGAGTCAGGGGCCGGGAGATCACCGTGCACAACGCGGCCGAACACAACCTGCGCGACGTCAGCGTGAGGTTTCCGCTGGGCCAGATGATCGCGGTCACCGGGGTCTCCGGCTCGGGCAAGTCCACGCTGGTCAACAGCATCCTGTACACGGCGCTGGCCAAACGCATCTACAACTCGCGGGAGGTTCCCGGCCGGCATCGCTCGATCAGCGGTGCCGACCAGATCGACAAGGTCATCCATGTCGACCAGTCGCCCATCGGCCGTACGCCACGGTCCAATCCGGCGACGTACACCGGGGTCTTCGACCATGTCCGCAAGCTTTTCTCCGAGACGCCGGAGGCCAAGGTGCGCGGCTATCAGCAGGGCCGGTTCTCCTTCAACGTCAAGGGGGGTCGCTGTGAGAACTGCACCGGCGACGGCACGATCAAGATCGAAATGAACTTCCTGCCCGATGTGTACGTACCGTGCGAGGTCTGCCACGGCGCCCGCTACAACCGGGAGACCTTGGAGGTCCATTACAAGGGCAAGTCCATTGCCGAGGTGCTGGACATGTCGATCGAAGAGGGCTTGGAGTACTTCGCAGCGCTACCGGCGATCGCGAGGCACTTGCGCACCCTGGTCGACGTCGGTCTCGGCTACGTCCGGCTCGGGCAGCCAGCGCCCACCCTGTCCGGCGGCGAAGCGCAGCGGGTCAAGCTGGCCAGCGAGCTGCAGAAGCGGTCCACCGGCCGCACGTTGTATGTGCTGGACGAACCGACCACCGGCCTCCACTTCGAAGACATCCGCAAGCTGCTCGGCGTCCTGGACAAGCTCGTCGACGCCGGAAACACCGTGGTCGTGATCGAACACAACCTCGACGTAATCAAGACCGCTGACTGGGTGATCGACATGGGTCCGGAAGGTGGCTCCCGCGGCGGCATGATCATTGCCGAGGGCACGCCAGAGCAGATCGCTGCGAACCCCAACTCCTATACGGGCGACTTCCTCCGGCGAATCTTGGCCGGCCGCTCAGTTCCGGTGGGACCACACCAGCCAGACCTGATCGGGCCTCCACCGGATGCCGTCCTCACTGACGGCCAGCCACCGGCCACGGCCAAGAAGGGGACGGAAAACGCAGCTCCCGCCAAGAAGGACCCGACCAAGAAAATCTCGGCGAAGAAGTCCAGAGCAGGGACGTCCGACGTCGCAACGACGCCTAACGGCAGGCGGGTTCCGGTCGGCAAGGCGAGTTGACCCGTCGAACCTCCTCGGCCTCGGCTTCGTCTGGACCAGGCAGCCAGTCCTTCCCGTGAAGGACAGCCCGACCGCTCGACCCACCGACCGATGGAGGCCCTATGTCCGAGCAGCCGCACGTGGAATCGATCCCCAGCCGGCGGCCGGCGGTCGCGGCGTCGCGTCGGACCGTTCTGCGCGCCGCAGGCTTGCTGACCATCACTGGCGGTGCGGTCGCCGCCACGGCCTGCGCCGCCGATGGTGATTCGGCAGCTGGGCCGAGCACAGCGGCAGGGGAGTCCTCTTCAGCCGCCGCGCCATCCACGACCAAGCCGTCGGAAGCGGGCTCACCGAGTAGCGAGACATCGAGCAGCCCCACGAAGTCGGCCAAGGCGCCGAGCGGCCCGAGCGTCTCGACCTCGAAAGTTCCCGTAGGCGGTGGCGTGATCTTGAACAACGCGGACTACGTGGTCACCCAGCCGACGAAGGGCAATTACAAGGCGTTTACCAAGATTTGTACTCATCAAGGCTGCACGGTCGCCGACGTAGCCAACGGGGTGATCCACTGCGACTGCCATGGCAGTGAGTACTCGATCAAGGACGGATCGGTGGTCAATCCACCTGCGTCCAAGCCGCTCGCGGAGCACAAGGTGACCGTCTCCGACGGCAAGGTGTTCGTCACCGACTGATCCGAACACGGTCGGCCTCCCGGCGGGGGAGAGGACCCGCCTGCGCTGTCCCCCCAGCCGCCTACGCTGGAGCACGTGCCAGCTGCTTCCTCGTCCCCGACGGCCTCTCGGCCAGGAGGCCAGCGGACCGGTCCGGCATACCGTCCAGCGCCGGGATCCATACCTGATCAGCCGGGGGTCTACCGCTTCTCGGACGCCCAGGGACGGGTGATCTATGTCGGTAAGGCCAAGAGCCTCCGGTCACGATTGAACTCGTACTTCGCCGACCCCACGTCGATGCTCAGTCGGACCCGCTCGATGGTTGAGACCGCCGCACGTGTCGACTGGACCGTGGTGCAGACCGAGGTGGAGGCGCTGCAGCTCGAATACTCCTGGATCAAGGAGTTCGATCCGCGGTTCAACATCAAATACCGCGACGACAAGTCCTACCCCTGGCTCGCCGTGACCCTCTCAGAGGAGTTCCCCCGCGTCATGGTCGGGCGGGGCGCGAAGCGCAAGGGAAACCGCTACTTCGGCCCCTACGCACACGCGTGGGCCATCCGAGAAACCGTCGATCTGTTGCTCCGGGTCTTTCCCATGCGGTCGTGTCGCCCGGGTGTGTTCAAGAACCACCGGCAGCTGGGCCGACCTTGTCTGCTCGGCTACATCGGCAAGTGTTCAGCGCCGTGTGTGGGCCGGATCGATGCCGCAGACCACCGACGGATCGTCGAGGACCTCTGCTCCTTCCTGTCCGGGCAGTCCGCGCCAATGCTCAAGAAGCTGGATCGCGAAATGCATCAGGCCAGCCAGGCCTTGGAGTTCGAGCGGGCAGCGCGGCTACGCGACAACATCGGAGCCCTTCAGCAGGCAATGGAGAAGAACGCGATCGTCCTCCGTGACGGAACGGACGCAGACGTGATTGCCGTGGCGGAGGATCCGCTGGAGGTTGCCGTCCAAATCTTCCACGTCCGGGGAGGACGGGTTCGCGGCGAACGTGGCTGGGTAGCCGATCGCTTCGACGACTCGGGAACCGCCTTCCTAGTCGAGCAGTTTCTCCTCCAGCTGTACGCCGACACGGATCCGAATGTGCCGGATCCCGCGACGGTTCCCCGCGAGATCCTGGTGCCGGTGCTGCCCGAGTCGCTGGACTCACTGACCCGGCTGTTCACCGAACGGCGTGGTTCGACAGTGGAGATCCGAGTGCCGCAGCGGGGCGACAAGCGGGCGCTGATGGACACCGTCACCCGAAATGCCGGAGAGGCGCTGATTCGGCACAAGACGGCACGGGCCGGGGATCTGTCCACTCGCAATCGAGCTTTGGAAGAGCTTCAGGAGGCACTCGACCTGCCCACCTCGCCGCTGCGGATCGAGTGCTTCGACATCTCCAACCTCCAGGGCACCGAGGTGGTGGCCTCAATGGTGGTCTTCGAGGACGGACTGCCCCGTAAGAGTGAGTACCGCCGGTTCGTCATCCGACACGTCGACGGCCAGAACGATGTCGCGGCGATGCACGAAGTCATCACCCGCCGGTTCCGCCGCCTCCTGGACGACCGCCGATCGCTCGTCCACGGTGGCGAGCGCGGAGCGGATGGTGAGGAAGGGCCTCTGTTGATCGATCCGACGACCGGCGCTCCGCGAAAGTTCGCGTACGCCCCGTCTCTGGTGGTCGTCGATGGCGGCCCGCCCCAGGTCGCGGCGGCGGCCAAGGCGCTGGACGAGCTGGGGATCTCCGACGTCGCGCTGTGCGGGTTGGCGAAGCGCCTCGAGGAAGTGTGGTTGCCGGACAGCGACGATCCGGTCATCCTGCCGCGCACCAGCGAGGGACTTTATCTTCTCCAGCGACTGCGCGACGAGGCTCACCGTTTCGCCATCACCCATCACCGCGAACGGCGCAGTAAGTCGATGGTCGAGTCGGTCCTGGATCAGGTGCCCGGCCTGGGCGAGGTCCGCCGAAAGCTGCTGCTCAACCACTTCGGTTCTCTGAAGAAACTTCGCGCCGCCACGGTTGAGGAGATCGCCGCCGTCCCGGGCTTCGGCACCAAGACCGCCCTCAGTATCAAACAAGCGTTGGAGGCTCTGCCGCAGCGCGAAGCTCTCAACACCGCAACCGGGGAAATCACCACGGTCTAGCTCCACCGCTTCAGAAGCCGAGCAGGGATAATCGTCTCCGTGACTGAGCCCGGAGAGGTTGAGCCATCGGCCACCAAGCTTCGGCTGGTCGTCGTGACCGGCATGTCCGGCGCCGGTCGGTCGACGGCCGCCAACACGCTGGAGGACCTCGGCTGGTATGTCGTCGACAACCTGCCGCCGAGCGTGCTGCCGGAGGTCTGCACGCAGGCAAGTGAAGTCGGCCTGACCCGGCTTGCCGTGGTTCTGGATGTGCGTACACGGGAGTTTTTCGAGCAGCTGCCGGCGATGTTCAGCAATCTCTCCGCTGCGGGCGCGTTGCCCGAGATTTTGTACTTGGAAGCATCCGACGACGTGATCGTCCGCCGGCAGGAATCTGTGCGGCGGCCGCACCCGCTGCAGGGTGATGGTCGCCTACTCGACGGCATTACCCGCGAACGCGAGACGCTCGCCACCCTACGGGCGGCAGCTGATCTGGTGATCGACACGTCGTCGCTGAACGTGCACCAACTCGCGTCTCGGGTGACCCACGCCTACGGCGGGGAGACCGAAGACCGGCTCCGGGTCACCCTGATCTCCTTCGGATTCAAAAACGGCATACCGGTCGATGCTGACATGGTCCTCGACGTCCGGTTCCTGCCGAATCCGCACTGGATCCCGGAGCTGCGCCCCCAAACCGGCCTCAGCAAGCCGGTGAGCGATTACGTGCTGGGCCAGGATGGCGCTCAGCCCTTTCTGGAGCATTTCTCGGAGCTCTTCGAGGTGATTTCGGCCGGCTACTTGCAAGAGGGTAAACGCTTCGCCACGATCGCCATGGGTTGTACGGGCGGCAAGCACCGGAGCACCGCAATCGCCGAGGAGTTCGCCAAACGGCTGCGCGCCAAGGGCGTAGCCACCAAGGTGCTGCACCGAGATGTGGGTCGCGAGTGAGCCCGGATAGCGAAGACCATCTGGGCGCGGCGTTGCGCTGGGGCCTTCGGCCATCGCTGCCGGCGGTCGTCGCCTTCGGTGGCGGCCACGGCCTATCGACGTCGCTGACCGCGCTGCGGCGGATCACGGATCGTCTTACCGCCATCGTGACCGTTGCGGACGACGGCGGGTCCTCCGGCCGATTACGAGCCGAGCTGAACTGCCTGCCGCCGGGTGATCTTCGGATGGCACTGGCGGCGCTCTGCGGCGACGACGAATCCGGCCGCACCTGGGCTGACGTGCTGCAATACCGGTTCTCGAGCACGGGTCCGCTGGGTGATCACGCCATTGGCAACCTTCTGATAGCCGGTCTTTGGGAGCGTCTTGGGGACCCGGTCGCCGGACTCGACATGGTTGCCCGACTTCTTGGCGCCAAGGGCCGCGTGTTGCCGATGGCGTCTGTGCCGCTGGGGATCGAGGCCGAAGTGATTGGCCTCGACCCTCGCCGCCCGGACGAACCGACGGTCGTCCGCGGACAGGCGCGGGTGGCCAAGACGGCGGGCGAGGTACGAGCGGTCCGGGTGATTCCCCATGATCCGCCGGCCTGTCCCGAATCGATCGAGGTGGTGCTCGATGCGGACTGGGTGGTGTTGGGGCCTGGATCGTGGTTCACGTCGGTGATCCCGCACCTGCTGGTTCCGAAGCTGGCCCACAGCATCGTCGAGACCCAAGCCAAGCGGCTGCTCACCCTGAACCTCGAGCCGGCAGGGGAGACCGCAGGCTTTACCGCGGCACGACACATCGAGTTGTTGGCTGAGCACGCCCCCCACCTTCGGTTGGATGTCGTGTTGGCCGACCGCCGGTTCGCCTCTGAGGACATTCATCTGGCCGACTGGGCACACTCGTTGGGCGCTCGATTGGTCATCGCTGATCTTGCGGCCCGGGACGGGTCTGCCCGGCATGACCCACTGCGGCTCGCGTCCGCGTATGCCGAGATCATGGGCGTCTGACGCATCGGCCGAGCCGTATGCGTGTCATCATTTCCCAATGGCAATGACCGCCCAGGTGAAAGCGGAGCTGGCCACCGTCAAGGTCACCAAGCCCTGCTGCCGGAAGTCTGAGGTGGCGGCGATCTTGAGATTCGCCGGCGGTTTGCACATTCACAGTGGCCGAATCCTCATCGAGGCGGAGCTCGATACGGGTGCGGCTGCCCGTCGGCTGCGCACAGAAATCGGTGAGGTCTTCGGTCACCCGAGCGATTTGGTCGTCGTCTCGGGCTCGGGGATCCGCCGCGGAACCCGTTACGTCGTTCGGGTGATCAAGGACGGCGAGGCGCTCGCCCGTCAGACCGGGTTGATCGACTCTCGTGGTCGGCCGGCGCGGGGGTTGCCGGCGCAGGTTGTCAGCGGCGGCCTTTGTGACTGCGTGGCTGCCTGGCGTGGCGCCTTTCTGGCTCACGGCTCCCTCACCGAGCCGGGGCGTTCCATGGCCCTCGAAGTCAGTTGTCCCGGCCCGGAGGCCGCCCTAGCCCTGGTCGGAGCGGCCCGGCGGCTCGGAATCAGCGCAAAGGCGCGGGAGGTGCGCAACATCGACCGGGTCGTCGTCCGCGACGGCGACGCCATTGCTGCGTTGCTGACCCGGCTGGGTGCCCACGAGTCCCTGTTGTCCTGGGAAGAGCGGCGGATGCGGCGCGAGGTCAAGGCTTCCGCCAATCGGCTCGCCAACTTCGACGATGCGAATCTTCGTCGGTCGGCACGCGCAGCGGTGGCGGCCGGTGCCCGGGTTGAGCGCGCGCTGGAGATCCTCGGCCAGGACGTTCCAGATCATCTTCGTGCTGCGGGTGTGTTGCGCATCGAGAACAAGCAGGCGAGCCTTGAGGAGCTGGGCCAGCTGCACGACCCCCAGCTCACCAAGGATGCTGTGGCGGGCCGGATCCGCCGGCTGCTGGCAACCGCGGACCGCCGTGCCGCTGAACTCGGCATTCCGAACACCGAAGCCAATCTCGCCGCAGATCTGCTGGAGGACTAATCCTCTAGCCGGGAGCCGGAGAAATCAGACCACTGGGCAACCGGTCATAACGGGGCTCATCGGAAGTCGTTAGTGTGTTGTATGGCCCCATGCGGGGTTCGCAGAAGAAGGAGATCGCTGGGATGACCGTACGTGTTGGTATCAACGGTTTCGGCCGCATTGGGCGCAACTTCTACCGTGCGTTGCTCGCCTCAGGTGGGGACGTCGAGGTGGTGGCCTTCAACGACCTGGGAGACGACGAGACGCAGGCCCACCTGCTGAAATACGACACGATCCTCGGTCGGTTGGGCCAGCCGGTGAAGGTTGTCGAGGGCGGGATCCAGGTGGGCGACAAGCTGATCAAATCGTATGCCGAGACGGATCCCTCGGCCCTGCCCTGGGGCGATCTTGGTGCCGACATTGTCATCGAGTCCACCGGCTTCTTCACGGACGCGACCAAGGCGAAAGCTCACATCGAGGCCGGAGCCAAGAAGGTGATCATCTCGGCTCCAGCCAAGAACGAGGACTGGACCGTGGTGATGGGCGTCAACGACGGCGACTACGACCCGGCCAGCCACCACATCATCTCGAACGCGTCCTGCACCACCAACTGCCTGGCGCCGATGGCCAAGGCGCTTGACGACGGCATCGGAATCGTCAAAGGCCTGATGACCACGATCCACGCCTACACCCAAGACCAGAACCTGCAGGACGGCCCTCATAAGGATCTGCGTCGCGCCCGCGCGGCCGCCCTCAATATCGTGCCGACTTCCACGGGTGCGGCCAAGGCTATCGGCCTGGTGCTGCCGCAGCTGAAGGGCAAGCTCGACGGGTACGCCCTCCGGGTGCCGGTGCCCACCGGCTCGGCTACCGATCTCACCTTCGAGGCGCCACGCGAGACCAGCGTTGAGGAGATCAACAGCATCATGCAGGCCGCTGCGGACGGGCCTCTCAAGGGCTACCTCCACTACTGCGACGACCCGATCGTGTCCTCAGACATCGTGACCGATCCGGCGTCCTGCATCTTCGACTCGGGCCTGACCAAGGTGATTGGTAACCAGGTCAAGGTGGTCGGCTGGTACGACAACGAGTGGGGCTACTCCAACCGGCTGGCCGATCTGGTCAGCCTTGTTGGCCAGTCCGTCTGACCTCGAGTCCTGAGCCTGCCAAACGACGTGCCCTGAGCTCGTCGCCGAGCGGTCTGCGCTCGACAGGCTCAGCACACGTCCGCCCGTTCGCCTTCCAACGCGTTCTTGGCCTCGAAAGGACCAATCGTGAAGTCAGTTGCTGACCTTGGTGACCTGCGAGGGAAGCGGGTGCTCATCCGCTGCGACCTCAACGTTCCGCTGGACGGCGAGACGATCACCGATGACGGGCGGATCCGGGGTTCCTTACCAACGCTCAACCAGCTGCGCGAAGCCGATGCCAAGATCATCGTGCTGGCCCACCTTGGCCGGCCGAAAGGTCAAGTCAACCCGAAGTACTCGCTGACGCCAGCCGCGAAACGCCTCTCCGAGCTGCTCGGCACCGAGGTGAAACTGGCCCGCGACGTGGTCGGCGAGTCGGCGCAGCAGACGGTGGCGGGACTTGCTGATGGCGACGTGGCGATGCTGGAAAACGTCCGCTACGAACCCGGTGAGGAATCGAAGGAGGACGCGGAGCGGGGGGCATTGGCCGACAAGTACGCCGCCCTGGGTGACGTCTTCGTGTCCGATGGCTTCGGCGTCGTCCACCGCAAGCAGGCCAGTGTGTACGACCTAGCCTCGCGGCTGCCCAATGCCGCCGGTGGCCTGGTGAAGGCGGAAGTGGAAGTGCTCAGGCGGCTCACGGAGAGTCCGCGCCGGCCGTACGTGGTGGTCCTGGGCGGCGCGAAGGTGTCCGACAAGCTGGCGGTGATCCAAAACTTGATGACGACCGCCGACACGCTGATTGTCGGTGGCGGCATGGTTTTCACCTTCCTGGCCGCCCAGGGACACGAAGTCGGCAAAAGCCTCCTTGAGCAAGATCAGATCGAGACGGTCCGGGCGTACCTCGACGACGCCACGGCCAGCGGCAAGCAGATCGTGCTACCGACCGACATTATCGTGGCGCCGGAGTTCAAGGCCGACTCGCCGCCGAAGGTCGTTCGAGCGGAGGCCATACCCGAAGATCAACTGGGTCTTGACATCGGTCCGGAATCGGCAGAGGCCTTCGCCTCGGTCATCCAGTCGGCCAAGACCGTGTTCTGGAACGGGCCCATGGGCGTCGCCGAGTGGGATAGCTTCTCGGGCGGCACGAAGGTTGTTGCCCAGGCCCTGACGGAGGTCGACGGCCTTTCGGTCGTCGGCGGTGGCGACTCCGCAGCCGCCGTCCGCGATCTTGGTTTCCCCGACGACGCTTTCGGTCACATTTCTACCGGCGGCGGCGCCAGCCTGGAATACCTCGAGGGCAAGACGCTTCCCGGCCTGACCGTTCTCGAGAACGAGAGACACTGATGCCTCGCAAGCCACTGATGGCCGGCAACTGGAAGATGAACCTCAATCACGTCGAGGCGGTCGGCCTGGTGCAAAAGCTGGCCTGGACCTTGGACGACAAGAAACACGACCCGGATAAGTCGGAGGTGGTCGTGTTGCCACCGTTCACCGATCTCCGCACGGTCCAGACCTTGATCGAAGGCGACCGACTGGATCTCGGCTACGGCGCCCAGGACGTCTCCCCGTTCGAGAACGGGGCCTACACCGGCGACGTGTCCGCGTCGATGCTGGCCAAGCTTGGTTGCCACTATGTCCTCGTCGGTCACTCCGAACGCCGCCAGATCTACGGGGAGACCGACGAGTTGGTCAACGCCAAGGCCAGGATGGCGCTGAACCACGGTCTCACGCCCATCGTGTGTGTCGGCGAGGGCATCGAGGTCCGCGAGGAGATGGACCAGGTCGAGTTCACCATCGCGCTGGTCTCCCAAGCGCTGGCGAATCTCACCCTGGAGCAGATCGGCTCGCTGGTGGTCGCGTACGAGCCGGTGTGGGCGATCGGTACGGGTCGGGTGGCCACCCCTGAGGACGCCCAGGAGGTCTGCGGATCCATTCGGGAGTGGATTGGGCAGTGGTACGACCGCGGTGTCGCCCAGCAAGTACGCATTCTGTACGGCGGCTCCGTTAAGGCGAGCAATGTCGTGGAGATCATGGCTCAGCCGGACGTGGACGGTTGCCTGGTCGGCGGGGCAAGTCTGGTCGTCGACGAGTTTGTCGCGATCTCGCGGTTCTACGATCTCCCCACTCTCTAACAGCAGTGCGGAATCGGCCGACTTCTGAGTTAGGCTACGTCAGTGCATTTCGCTGTCGTGCCGTTGATGACGACTCCGATATTGATCTTTTCGATCGTCTTGTCGATCACCAGCATTGCGCTGGCCCTTTTCGTTCTGATGCATAAAGGGCGCGGCGGCGGCCTCTCGGATTTGTTCGGTGGAGGCATCTCGTCATCGTTGGGCGGCTCCTCGGTGGCGGAGCGCAATCTCGACCGGCTGACGATCATCATCGGCGTGGTTTGGCTCGCCTCGATTGTGGCTCTTGGCTTGCTCTACAAGCTGGGTGCCTGAGTACCCCGCAAAATGCATTTTCACGACTAAATAGTGAAGGGGAGTGACCGTGGCAGGTGGTAGTGCCATCCGTGGCAGCCGGGTGGGCGCGGGGCCGATGGGCGAAGCGGAGCGTGGCGACACGGCGCCACGACTCTATGTGTCCTACTTCTGTGCCCACGGCCACGAAACCCGTCCGGCCTTTGCCGCCGACGCGCAGATCCCGGACAGCTGGGATTGCCCACGCTGCGGCCTACCCTCCAACCTCGACTCCACCAATCCGCCGCCGCCTCCCAAGATCGAGCCGTACAAGACCCATCTGGCATACGTGAAGGAGCGCCGCACCGACAAGGAGGCGGCCGCCATCCTGTCAGAAGCGCTTCAGGCGCTACGCGACCGCCGCGATCGGGGCGAGGTCATCTACTAGATACGGCCGCGTTGTTGGAGGTCGGCTGGTAGCTCGGCTGCCGCGTCGCGGTCCAGCAGCCACAGCGTCCGATCCACGGCGGAGACGCCGGCGGCGGGTACCTGGACCGGCCCGGCGCCGAGCAGAGCCATTTTGGCCGCGGCCGCCTTGTCGGATCCACTCACCAGAAACCAGACCTCCCGGGACCGATTGAGAACGGGAAGCGTGAGGCTGATGCGCTCTGGAGGCGGCTTCGGTGAAGATCGGACCGCGATCACCTCGCCGGTCTCGTACGACGACGGGTGCTCGGGAAAGATCGACGCCACGTGCCCGTCTGGACCCATGCCAAGGAGGCAGACGTCGAAGACCGTCGAGCCTAGCTCACGGGCGTACTCCTCCGCGGCCCGATCAAGGTCCAGGCCGGCGTCGCTAGCCGGCATGGGGTGAATCCGGTCGGTGCTCAACGGGAGCGGCTCGACCAGCAGTTCCAAAGCCTGCGTGTCGTTGCGATCTGAGTGACCGGCGGGAACGAACCGCTCATCGCCCCACCACAGCTCCACCCGAGACCAGTCAACCGCCGACCGTGCTCCCTCGGCCCCGAGCCGCTGGTAGGCCTTGGTCGCAATTCGGCCGCCGGTCATCCCAATTTGGGGAATGCGGAAGTCACGCTGAATCTCGACCAGCCGGGCCAGCAGCCGAGCAGCCAGCGCCTCGGCCACATCATCCGGCCCGGCATGAACGAGGACCTCATTACCGCCGACGTCAACCACGGGTCCGGCCCACCGCACTCTTTTTGGCCGCTTGCTTCGCCGCCGGCTTCTTGGCTGCCGACTTTCTGGCTGCTGATTTCTTGGCTGCCGGCTTCTTGGCTGTCCGCTTGCTTGCAGCCGGGGGATGAACGAAGGTCTTCACGATCGACTCGAACACGTCGTCGGGATGCATTCGACGCAGTTCCTCGCTGATCAGTTCGGTGACCTCACGACGCTTCAGAGCGACGAGCCGCTCCGGCTGACCGGGCACTGTGTAGGACGCCAGCAGCCCGTCGGGCCGGGTGATCGCGATGTCACCGGCTGCGGTACCGAGGCGGACGGCGGTAATTCCGGGCCCGTCGCTCACCCGCCGGCTGACGTCGAGTTTCAGCCGGCTCTGCAGCCACGCGGCCAGCAGGTCTGCGGACGGATTGTTTGACTCCGCCTCCACCAGCACGGAGGTGATCTTCGAGGGGTACTGGTCGAGGGCGGCGGCCAACAGAGCTCGCCACGGAGTCAGCCGGGTCCAGCTGAGGTCGGTATCACCCGGCGTGTAGTTCTCGGCCCGCGTCCGCAACGCCGCCAGGGGCCGCGTGGCGGTCGCGGCGTCAGTGAGCCGGCGCTTCGCGAGCTGGGCGAGCTCGTCCGCTGCCAGATTCGTCGGGCATTTGCCTGGCCACCAGATGACCACGGGGGAGTCGGGCAGCAGGAGCGGACGGATCACTGACGCCGGATGCGCTGCGATCGCTCCGCGCATCCGAATGATCACGACCTCTCCGGGTGTTCCTTCGCCGATCCTGACCTCGGCGTCGAGCAACGCGGTTCGCCCTTGTCCGCTGACCACGAGCAGGATCCGCGACGGATGCTCCCGGCCCGCTTCCATGCTGGCCTTCAACGCGGCCTCGTACTCCGACTCGTCGCAGACGATGATCAAGGTGAGCACCATGCCCATGGCCGGACTGCCGGCGCTCCGCCGGGCCTTGAGCAGTGCTGCGGAGATCTTTGCCGCGTTGGTGTTGGTCAGGGTCACCCCCATCGGCTGGCTCCTGTCAAGGTCGTCCGCCGGACGGCGGTGTTCATGTCGTCCTCCGGACGACGGTGTTCACGGCCGCCGCCAGGCGAACCCGTCGCGAGCCAGCATGTCGTTGGCGCTGGAAGGACCCCAGCCACCCGGCTCGTACGGTTCTGGCTGGTCGGGCAACGTCGCCCAGAAGTCCAAGATCGGATCAAGAATCTCCCAGGACAGCTCAACCTCTTCGTGCTGCGGGAACAGCGGCGGGTCA
Organism: Propionibacteriaceae bacterium; assembly: GCA_035265505.1. GTDB lineage: Bacteria > Actinomycetota > Actinomycetes > Propionibacteriales > Propionibacteriaceae > Microlunatus. The sequence goes on from DATFOP010000231.1 coordinate 29,280, forward strand.
CCGAGCAGCACGTCCAAGATCAACCGCTCGTACGCCTCCGGCGACGACTCCGTGAACGAGCCGCCGTAGGCGAAGTCCATGTTCACTTCGCGGATCTCCATCTGGGTACCGGGCACCTTGGCGCCGAAACGCAGGGTCACGCCCTCGTCAGGCTGGATCCGGAGCACCAAGGCGTTGTAGCCCAACTCCTCGGTGTCGGTTTGGGTGAAGGGAAGGTGAGGGGCGCGTTTGAAGCCCAGCGCGATCTCGGTTACCCGCCGAGCCAGCCGCTTGCCGGTGCGCAGGTAGAACGGCACCCCGGCCCAACGGCGGTTGTCGATGTCCAGTCGGATCGCGGCGAAGGTCTCGGTCTTCGAATCGGGCGGGATCCGGTCCTCTTCGAGATATCCCTTGACTTTCTCCCCACCCGCCCAGCCTCCGGTGTAGGCCCCCCGTGCAGTCTGCAGGTCCATTCGGTTCGGCGGTTCGACTGCGGCGAGGACCTTCTGCTTCTCGGCGCGGAGCTGGCTCGCCTCAAAGGACGTCGGCTCTTCCATCGCGGTCAACGCCAGAAGCTGCATGAGGTGGTTCTGGATCACGTCTCGGGCGATGCCGATGCCGTCGAAGTAGCCGGCTCGCCCACCGATGCCGATGTCCTCGGCCATGGTGATCTGGACATGATCGACATAGTGGTTGTTCCACACCGGCTCGAACAGCTGGTTCGCGAAGCGCAGTGCCAACATGTTCTGAACCGTTTCCTTGCCGAGGTAGTGATCGATGCGAAACACCGATGACGGCGGAAATACGCTGGACACGATGTGGTTCAGCTCGCGGGCGCTGGCGAGGTCGTGTCCGAACGGCTTCTCGATCACCACCCGGCTCCACCGGCCCGGCTGCTGCTCTGCCAGGCCGTGCGAGCGAAGTTGGTCCACCACCGTCTGGAACAGTCCGGGCGGGATCGACAGATAGAACGCGTGGTTTCCACCGGTACCCCGCGCCTCGTCCAGGTCGGCGATCGTGTCGGCGAGATCGGCGAACGATTCGTCGTCGCCGATCTCGCCGGGTACGAACCGAATGCCTTCGGAGAGCTGCTGCCAGACCTCTTCGCGGAACGGTGTGCGCGCGTTTTGCCGCACGGCGTCGTGGACCACCTTTGCGAAGTCGTGGTGATGCCATCCACGGCGTGCGTATCCGACCAGGGCGAAACCGGGAGGCAGCAGCCCCCGGTTTGCCAGGTCGTAGACCGCCGGCATCAACTTCTTGGTCGACAGATCACCCGTGACGCCGAAGATCACCAGGACGCACGGTCCGGCGATCCTCGGCAGTCGGCGGTCGTGCGGATCGCGGAGGAGGTTGGGGTGGCGTTCAGCCATCAACTGACGTCGTGATCGACGGTCGGCGAAGCGCTGGAGCCCGGATTCGGCTTGCCGGCCTTGGCCTCGTCGAGCGCGATCTGGACGTCTTCCACCAGCTCCGCCCACGACGCATCGAACTTCTGGACACCCTCGCGCTCGAGGACCTGCACCACGTCGTCGAAATCGATCCCCAGACTGGCCAGGTCGTCGAAGAGCCGTTGTGCTTCGGCCTTGGTCCCACTGACCTGATCACCACGCACCTCGCCATGATCGGCAAAGGCTTGAAGGGTTTTCTCCGGCATGGTGTTGACGGTGTTCGCGACCACGAGGTCTGTGACGTACATGGTGTCTGAATAGGCCGGATCCTTGACGCCCGTCGACGCCCACAGCGGCCGTTGCTTGTTGGCGCCCTTCTCCGCCAGAGCCGCAAATCGCGCGTCACCGAACTTCTCTTCGTACAGGGCGTAAGCCAGCCGCGCGTTTGCGATGGCCGCCTTGCCCTTCAAGGACTTGGCCTGATCGGAGCCGATGGCGTCGAGCCGCTTGTCCACCTCGGTGTCCACCCGGGAGACGAAGAATGATGCGACGGAGTGGATCTGGCTCAGGTCGTGTCCGTTCGCGGCGGCCTGCTCAAGGCCGGCGAGGTAGGCGTCGATGACTGCGCCATAGCGTTCCAGGGCGAAGATCAACGTCACATTCACGCTGATGCCCTCGGCGATGGTGGCGGTAATGGCGGGCAGGCCCGGTTCGGTGGCCGGGATCTTGATCAGCGTGTTGGGTCGGTCGACGATCTTCCACAGGTCCGCGGCCTGCGCGATAGTGGCTTCGGTATCCATGGCGAGGCCAGGATCGACCTCGATCGAGACCCGGCCGTCCACGCCGCCTGAGCCGGCATGGGTGGCGGCGAGCACGTCGCAGGCGTCGCGCACGTCGTCGGTCGTCACCGCCTTGATCGCGTCTTCGACGCTGGAATCGAGCGACGCCAGTTCCCGAATCTGGTCGTCATACTCGTGGCCCTTGGCAATCGCGGTCGCGAAGATGGTGGGGTTGGTGGTGACGCCAACGACGAATGATTCGCGAACCAGTTCGACGAGATTGCCCGTGTGGAGCCGTTCGCGGGAGAGGTCGTCCAACCAAATGGAGACGCCCGCGTCCGCGAGGGCCTTAAGTCGATCGTTCATGATGATCCTCCTGGTACTCCGAGATCGATTGAACTCAAGAATCGATGGTTTCCGTCCACGCTCGGCCGTTAGCTGATCGTGGCCCCTGGGTCAGACTCCGTGTCGGCTGGTCCGGCCGACCCGCTGGCTGCGGTATGGACTGATCCGGTTGGTCCGGCCGCCGCCTCGATGCTCTCCTTTGCTGCCGTCACGACGGTGTTGGGAGTGAAGCCGAACTCCTTGAACAGCACGCTGCCAGCGGCGCTCGCTCCGTAGTGATCAATGCCGATCGTGCGGCCCGCGTCCCCGACGAGATCCCGCCAGCCGAACCCGACGCCCGCCTCGACGCTCACCCGCGCCTTCACGCCGGGTGGAATCACTGAATCCCGATACGACTGATCTTGTTCGTCGAACCACTCGCGGCAGGGCATCGACACCACGCGTGCGGCGATGCCCGCGTCGGCGAGCTGGGATTGGGCCTCGATCGCGAGCTGCACCTCAGATCCGGTGCCGATCAGGATGACATCAGGTTCGCGATCGCTGTCCTTCAAGACGTACCCACCTTTGGCCACACCGGAGGTATCGGCGAAGCCGTCTTGGCCGCGGGGGAAAGTTGGCACGTTCTGCCGAGTCAAGGCCAACCCGGCGGGCCGGTCGGTGTTCTGGAGAACCTGTGCCCAGGCCGCGGCAGTCTCGTTCGCATCTGCCGGACGAACGATGTCCAGGCCGGGAATCGCCCGCAGCGCGGTGAGGTGCTCGATCGGTTGATGGGTAGGGCCGTCCTCACCCAGCCCGATGGAGTCGTGGGTCCACACGTAAGTCACGGGCAACTTCATCAACGCGGCCAGCCGTACGGATGGTCGCATGTAGTCACTGAAGACCAGGAATGTGCCACCGTACGGCCGCAACCCACCATGCACCGCGATGCCGTTGAGAATCGCGCCCATGCCGTGCTCGCGAATACCGAAGTGCAGCACCCGGCCGTACGGGCCGCCGCTGAACATCTTGCTTTGCCGGTCTGGCGGCAGAAAACTTGGCTCGCCTTCCGGCGTGGTGTTGTTGGACTCCGCGAGATCGGCCGAGCCACCCCACAGTTCGGGCAGCTTCGGCGCAATCGCTGTCAGCACCTCACCGGATGCTTTGCGCGTGGCCATGCCCTTGGCGTCGGCGGGGAAGGTGGGCAGAGCTTCCTTCCAACCGGGAGAGAGCTCGCGCGTCTTCAGCCGCTCGTGTAGCGCATGGGCGTCGGGATTGGCGGCGGCCCACTCGTCATAGGTCGATTGCCACGCATCTTGGGCTCGTTGCCCACGCTCCCGCAGCAGGCGGGTGTGGGCGAGCACCTCCTCGGACGCGTCGAAGTCCTTGTCCGGATCGAAGCCCAAGATCTTCTTGGTGGCCGCGACCTCCTCGTCGCCAAGCGCCGCGCCATGCGCCTTGCCGGTGCCCTGCGCCTTCGGAGCGGGCCAACCGATGATCGTGCGAAGGTGGATGAAGCTGGGCTGGTCGGTCACGGCTCGCGCAGCTCGCAGCGCATCGGCGAGGGCGGCGACGTTCTCGGTGTACGGCCCGTCGCCATTCGTCCAGTCAATCTCCTGGACGTGCCAGCCGTATGCGGCATAGCGTGCGGCCGTGTCCTCGCTGAGCGCGATATTGGTGTCGTCCTCGATCGAGATGTGGTTGGAGTCGTAGATCAGCGTCAGGTTTCCGAGTCGCTGGGTGGCCGCCAAGGACGACGTTTCCGACGACACTCCTTCCTCGATGTCTCCGTCGGAGGCCAGGCAATAGATGTGATGGTCAAATGGCGACGTATCGGGAGGTGCGTCGGGATCGAGCAATCCGCGCTGCCGGCGGGCGGCCATGGCCATGCCGACGGCATTGCCGATGCCCTGGCCTAGTGGGCCGGTCGTCACCTCGACGCCGGCCGTATGCCGGTATTCGGGGTGCCCCGGGGTCTTCGAATCCCAGGTGCGCAACGCTTTGAGGTCGTCCAGCTCGAGCCCGAATCCACCCAGGTAGAGCTGGATGTAGAGGGTCAGACTTGTGTGGCCGCACGACAGCACGAAACGATCCCGCCCGGGCCACTGCGGGTCGGACGGGTTGTGCCGCATGATCTTCTGGAACAGCAGGTACGCCGCGGGCGCAAGGCTCATCGCCGTGCCCGGATGGCCGTTGCCGACTTTCTGGACTGCGTCGGCGGCGAGCACCCGTGTGGTGTCGACGGCGCGCGTGTCGAGCTCGGTCCAGCCGTCGGGGGTGATGGCGATATCGGTCACGACCGGGCGGTTCCTTCCGAGGGAGCGAACTCATTGACGAGAACACCTCGAGCCTATCGGTGGGCAACCGCAGCAGATATGGGCACCGTCCGACTCCGGAGTTGTACCGGTGAGTGTCAATCGATGATGCGGGCCCTAGACTTCCCTATCGGTGCTCCTGTCGAGGGAGCGTTGGACCTACCAGCTGACGTCTGGGGAGTGAGTGGGGCTTGTGACGAGCATCGACGTGTCCGCCCGGATAGCGACGGACGACGCCAGGCGGGTCACATCTGTGACCGTCACCGATCCCCACGCTCACGAGCGCGGCTTGCCCCGGCCAAGCGTCGTGGTGGGCGCCTACATTGGCTTGACAAAACCCCGGATTATCGAGCTGCTCCTCGTCACCACCGTGCCGGCCATGTTCCTCGCGGCTCGCGGCGTACCCGACCTGATCGTGGTTTTCTCCACCTTGCTCGGTGGATGCCTGGCCGCCGCCAGCGCGAATGTGTTCAACTGTGTGCTCGATCGTGATATCGACGAGCGGATGCGTCGGACTCGGCGGCGGCCATTACCTCGGCACGCTGTTGAGCCTCTGGCTGCGACGATCTTCGGGGCGGTGCTCGGCGTCGCAGCCACGTTATGGCTGGGAGTCTTCGTCAACTGGTTGTCGGCGTTGCTGGCCCTCGGCGCCAACGCGTTCTACGTCTTCGTCTACACCATGTGGCTGAAGCGCCGGACGTCGCAGAACATCGTCTGGGGGGGCATCGCCGGTTGTTTCCCGCCTTTGATCGGCTGGACCGCGGTTACTGGTTCGGTGGACGTGGCGCCGTTCGTCCTGTTCGCCATTGTGTTCTGCTGGACGCCCCCGCACACCTGGGCGTTAGCGATGCGCTACCGCGAGGACTACGCCGCCGCCAAGGTGCCGATGCTGCCGGTGGTCCGGTCAGCGCACGAGGTTGCGCTGCGCATCCTCGCCTACTCGGTGATCACGGTAGCTGTCTCATTGACGCTGTGGCCGATCGCCGACACAGGCTGGATCTACCCGGTCGTCGCCACGCTCGCCGGTGCGGTGCTGCTCTGGGAGTCCTGGCGGCTGCTGGTTCGCGCGCGCCGCGGACTCGGCGACGCAGCCCTCAGGCCCATGCGGCTGTTCCACTGGTCGAATTCGTACCTGGCGCTGATCTTCGTAGCGGCTGCCGTCAGCCCGCTGCTGCCCTGACTCCGCCACTCTAGCGGTGGCTCAGTCGGTCGAGCTGATCTTCGACCCGGCGACGGAGAACGCCCTTCGCGTTCAATGGGACCGGCTCGCCGATGCTGGACTGCCCAGTTCCCGCCGATCTCAGCCGGATCCGCACAACCGGCCACATCTCACTCTCTATGCCGCCGAAACGATCTCGGCGGAGGCGGAGGAGCGGCTGCCGGCACTCTTCGCCGAGCTGGATCTGTCCCTCCGCATCGGTAGCCTGATGATCTTTGGTCCCCGTCATGGCCAGGTGATCCTGGTCCGATCGGTGGTGCCCTCCACGGAACTGCTGGCCCTGCAATCTCGGACGGCCGGGCTTTGCGGTGCGGATGCGCTGGGCCAATTCGGCGCGGGGGGCTGGACTCCTCACATCACCCTGGCCCGTCGGATGGGGGTTGATCAACTCGGAGTGGCGATCAAGGTATTGGGTGACTCAGCGGCCGACCTGGCTGGCGTCGTGCGGCAGTGCCGCCGCTGGGACGGCCAGAGGCGTACGGTCCGGTGGCTCTCCCCGCCGGGGTGATCTCACGGAGAGCATGAGATTCGTAGCAGCGGCGATCGAGAGGGAAGCACCTAGCAGGTGGAGCGCCACAAGCCAGATGGGCACACCGGTGTAGTACTGGGTCAATCCAACGGCCGCTTGAGCGACTTCCACTCCCAGGAGGAGCAACGCTGCGCGGCTCCTAAGCAGCAACAGGCAAACCAGCGTCAATGCGATCGTCAGGTAGACCATCGACGCGTGCAGTCGAGTGAGAAGTAAGCCGTCCAGGCCAGATCGGGCGACCTTCTCGCCGCCGGCGTGCGGACCGCTGCCGGTCACCAGCGTGCCCAGCAGGATGACGACGGCCATGGCCACGAAGGTCACCCGACTTGCGATCACTGCCGCGCGAGATGCGGGCTCAGCAGTCACCTGCCGAGTTTTGCGCACCAGCCAGACGGCCAGGCAGATCAAGATCATGGAGACCAGCAGGTGCAGGGCGACGATGTATGGATTGAGCTGGTACAGCACGGAAAGCCCACCGATTACCGCCTGCGCTGGGATGCCCAGCGCGAGGCCCGCGGCCAGCCAGCGAACGCCACGGCCACGCCGCCCTTGCGCTGGGGAGAAGATGGCACTCAGCAGGGTGAGAGCAGCGATCAGGATGAGGGCGAAGGTCAGCAGGCGGTTTCCGAACTCGATCGCGCCGTGGTAGCCGAGCTCGGGATGGCTGACGTAGGACGCCTCAGTGCACTTCGGCCAGGTGGGACAGCCCAAGCCGGAGCCGGTCAACCGCACAAGCCCACCGGTGATCACAATGACGATGTTCGCCACCAGGGTCGCGACCGCCCAGCGGGGCAGCGCCCGCGGACCGCGTACGACCATGGTCAGTTTTCTCAGGCCGTCCACCGGAATCCCTTCCATGCTACGGAGGCTGCCGCTGCGAGCCAGATGGTCAGCACGATCACTGGCCAGCCCAGCACATGGCCGATTGCTGCGGATCGAAGACCTTCCCCGAGCGCAGCGGTGGGCAGCGCCTTGAGCACAGGCTGCACGGCTGCCGGGTACCGCTCGAGCGGCACAACTAGCGCACCGCCGGCCAGCATGATCACGTAGATCAAGTTGGCCAGGCCGAGGGTCGCCTCGGCACGAACCCGGCCTGCTATCAGCAAGCCGAGGCAGACGAAGGTCGCGGTCGCCATGGTGATCAGCAGCAGCGCCGCTGTACCGGAGAGAACGCTGAACGCCGGACGCCAACCAAGAGCCAGCGCGACACCAGCCAAGATCATCACTTGACCAACCATGATCAAGATGACCGCCAGGGATTTTCCGGTGATCAGGCCCGACTTGCCGAGCGGAGTGACGGCGAGCCGTTCCAGCACTCCGTACCGCCGCTCGAACGCGGTCGCGATTGCCACGGAGGTGAACCCGGTTGACCAGACCGCCAGCGCGAGTACGGAGGGCGCCAGGATCTCGAGCGCACCGAAGCGTCCACCCGCGAGCCAGCCCCCAACGAGGATGCCAAGGGGTATGACCAGCGCAAGCAGCACTTGTTCTCCGTTGCGGGCCAACAGCCGCGTTTCCAGCACACCGTGACGCAAGATCCGGCGGACCGGCGGTGCGGCGCCAGGAGCCGGAGTGAAGTCGAGAACCGTCATGTGCTCACCTGCGCGTGAGTGTTCGCGAGGTAGACGCTCTCGAGGTTCTGGCCGCTGCTCGTCAACTCGCTTACGGTTCCCGAGACAGCGACCCGGCCACGATCGAGGATGTAGATGGAGTCGGCGAGCGCCTCGGCCTCGTCCATCGCATGTGTGGTCAGGACGATTGTCACGCCCGCGGCTCGGAGTTCACGCAACAGCTGCCAGGTGGCACGTCGAGCGTGCGGGTCGAGGCCGGCAGTCGGTTCGTCGAGGAAGACGAGAGCGGGCCGGCCGATCAGCGCGCCGGCAAGGTTCACCGTCTGCTGCTGGCCTCCGGACAGCCGGCGGTACGTTGTGGCCGCATACCCGCCAATGCCGAGCCGGTCGATCAGCGTCGAGACGTCCAGCGGATGTGCGTAGAGTCCTCCCAGGTAATGCAGCAGTTCAGCGGCCTTGATGCCTGACCAGGCCCCGGTGCTCTGCGGCATCAACCCGATACGGCTAGCGGCCGCAGCCGAGCCGGGCGCTTCACCGAGCACTGTGATCGTGCCTGCAGCGGGTCGCAGCAAGCCGGTGCAGCAGCGGATCAGCGTGGTCTTACCGGCGCCGTTCGGCCCCAGCACAGCCGTCAACGCGGCGGGTTTGGCCCGCAGCGTCAGGTCGTCGAGTGCGATTCGGTGGCCGAAGCGGACCGCCAGGCGATCCACGACAAGCGGATCCGCGGGGCGAATGAGCACTGCAGAAGTCTAAGCGGCGCGGCGTCGGGCTCCGTTCAGCCGAACACCGTGCGGAGGAGATACGGGGTGCGGAACCGGTGGTCAGGGTCGTAGGTGTCCGCCAAACTCTGGAAGTCGGCGAGGCGGGGATAGAGGTGGCTGAAGTTGAAGGGACCGGTAAAGACCTTGGCCCAGTGCGGGCGCGGCTCGTATGGCGCCAGCACAGCCTCGATCTGGTCGAGAACGCCCGCGACTGCCGCCGCGTCTGGCCGCCAGGTGAAGTGGATGCCGAAAGTTGGACGTTGGTAGGCGAGGCTCAGCCACAGATCGTCCGCAGCCATAGTCCTAATTTCGCAACTTTGCGCCACCTGTGCGATCTCTGGCCCGACGTTGCGCAATGCCTCGATGGCGCCGGCCGAGTGGCGACGATCTAGCAGGTACTCCGACTGGATTTCGGCACCAGTGCTCGGGTTGTACCCCAGCAGGAAGTGCGGCAGCCGATCACACCATGGGCCCGGTTCGCCGAGCTGTGGAGTGCAGTGCAGGGGATCGTTGCCGGGCGTCATGTGCAACTGCTCGGTTGCCGCTGTAGCGCCAAAGAGGGCTTCGGGCATCCGTCGCGGCTCGTCGTTGATCAGCCTCGTCTTCACCCAGAGCAGTTCTACGGTGTCACGGGTGAAGCTGGTCACCGCGCTGACGCTGGAGCCCGAGCCCATCACTTCTTCGAATGAGCCGGTCAGCGCCTCCCAGGGAAGCCGCTGGTAGATGTCCTGGCGGGCGTTGAAGGTCGGCTCGATGGACAGCGTCAGCTCTGTGACAATCCCTAATGCACCGAGGTGGACCACTGCGCCATCGAAATCTGGAGATTGTTGATCGAGATGGACAACCTCGCCGGTGCCGCTCACCAGGGTCATCCCACGGACCGCGGAGGCGAGTGTCGGATTGCCATTACCCGAGCCGTGGGTTGCGGTGGCCACGGAGCCCGCGACCGAGATATGGGGAAGGGAGGCCATGTTGCTCAACGCCCAGCCGGCTTCTTGCAGGAAGATCGCGAGTTCGCCGTACCGCATCCTGCCCGGCACGGTCACCGTCTGCGCCTCGGCGTCGATCAACGGCTCCCCGGGCAACTGGGAGAGCGAAATCAATTCGGTGGCATCCGCGACGTCGTTGAAAGAGTGCCGGGTGCCCAACGCGTGCAGCGATCGGCCGCGCAGCACCAACGCCTGTATCTCCTCGACCGTCCGGGGGTGATGGATCGTGTCCGCCCGGTACCGGTACGTACCACTCCAGTTCTGCCGTGGCTGCTCGATGACGTCAGTCATGTGAGTGATCCTCCACCACGCTGAGCCGCATTCCGCTGAGAGTCATCGCCGCGCCACTCCACAGCTATCGAACATAGAAACGAATAGTGTCAGTGGTCTTCTGTAGCTTTTGAGGTATGTCAGTCGCGTTGGTTTCGGTGGATCGGCAGGATCGTTTAGTCGATCCGCTGTGCGCGCGGCTGGACGGGATGCTGGCGGAGTTGGCTGCGGGTGTGGCGGGGTGTGCGGAGCGGCGGGATGTCGGTGGGGTGTCTGACGCGCAGCGGATTGATCGGATTGCTCGGCTGGAGCAGCTGAAGGCGGCCGTGGCCGCGTTGCAGGCGGCGGAGTCGGTGCGGTTCGCCGAATCCCAGGTGGAGCAGCAGATCGTCGCCGGGGTGCACCCAAGAGTGATCGGCCGCGGGATCGCCGACCAGATTGCACTGGCCTGCCATGTGTCGCCGACCGAAGGCTCGCGGCGGCTCGGGATTGCCCGGGCGTTGTGGTTCGATCTGCCGGCGACCTTCCGGCTGCTCACTCGGGGGCGGGTCAGTGAGTATGTCGCGTCGCTGGTGGTGTCCGAAACCCGGCATCTTCCCGCAGCCCTGCGTCGGCAAGTCGACCAGAAGATTGTCGCGGTCGGGGTGGTCGGGATGGGTTCGCGGCGGGCGGCGGCCTGTGCCCGCGGCCACGCCTACGCAGCCGACCCGCACGGCTATCTGCAGCGCGGCCGGACCGAGCGGCGGCATCGCCGGGTCGGGCTGCGGCCGGCGCCGGACACCATGGCGATCCTGTCCGGCTATCTACCGGTCGACCAGGGGGTGGCCTGCCTGGCCGCGCTCCGCCGCCACACCGACACCGTGAAAGCCGACGGCGATCAGCGCAGCCGGGATCAGATCATGGCCGACACGCTGGTCGAACGGCTCACCGGCCAGGCCGGCGCCGCCGACGTCAACATCGAAGTCCACCTGCTGATGCCGCTAAGCA
>DATFOP010000232.1:0-3187 GCA_035265505.1 Propionibacteriaceae bacterium
GCTCAGCGAGTACAGCAGGTGGGGCCGCTCCGCGGAGTACGGCGCCCACCACCCCTCCGCAACCACGTGTCCATGACGGACCACCATCACGCTGTGCATTTCGATGTCAGGACGGTCCTCGAGAGCATCAAGGAAGGCCATAACGGCAGCAGGGTCGACCTGTTGTTCCGCCGGAGTGCTCCGCGGTAGTGACATCGCCATGCGGTGAGCGTAGAACGCGATCACGGCTCACCACCGGCCAGGTTCACACACCAGCGGTTTCTCAGCGGCGATGCTGAAAGCTAGCCGCCGGCGGTCGCGACGTGCAGCCGATCACGGAACCAGTGGCCGCTCCGTTTGATGATGCGTTGCTGAGTCTCGTAGTCCACGTACACGATGCCGAAGCGGCGGCTGTAACCAAAGGCCCATTCGAAGTTGTCGAGCAGGCTCCAGGCGAAGTATCCGCGCAGCGGCAGGCCTTGCTCGATCGCCTCCCGAGCGGCGTTGACGTGAAGCTCGAAGAAGGTCCGGCGGTCCTCGTCCTCGACGGTGCCGTCGCCGGTCACCGCATCGGGGTACGCGGCCCCGTTCTCTGTGATGTAGATCGGAAGTTCTGGCGCCCGATCAGACACCAGCCGGACGACGTCGATCAGGCCGTCGGGATGTATCTCCCAGCCCATCTGCGTTCTTGGAGCGCCGGTGTCGATGGTTCGGATGTCCTCACTGCCGCCGGGGCCGATGATCGTCGGCGGATGGAAGACGAAATCGTCCGGGCCGGCGACGGTGGTTCGGGTGTAGTAGTTGACCCCCATGAAGTCGATCGGCGTGGAGATGTCGTCCAAGTCGTCCCGGACCTGCTCAAACCACCTGGTCACGCCGGCGTTGTTGAGCACGTCCTCGGGGTATCGACCAAGCAGCACCGGATCAAGGAAAAGGCGGTTCGCCAGGCCGTCCATCCGCCGTGCCGCTTCTTGATCTTGCGCCGCATCACTCGCGGCACGCACCGAAGACAGGTTGAGGGTGATGCCGAGCGTTCCGACCGGGCCCTCGCGCATCGCCTGGATGGCGAGCCCATGGCCCAGCAGCAGGTGATGAGCGGCGTGCAATGCCTCCGGGCCGACAGTCTTGCCCGGCGCGTGCACGCCCGTTCCGTACCCGAGGAAAGCTGAGCACCAGGGCTCGTTGAGCGTGATCCAGTGAGAGATGACGTCCCCGAGCGCCTGCTGGGTTGCCGCGGCATAGTCGCGGAAGCGCTCGGCGGTGTCCCGGTTGAGCCACCCGCCGGCATCCTCCAAGGGTTGTGGCAGGTCCCAGTGGTAGAGCGTCGCGTACGGAGTGACGCCGCGCTCCAGGCAAGCCTCGGCGAGTCGGCGGTAGAAGTCGAGGCCGGGCGGGTTGATATCGCCGGAGCCGCTGGGGAAGATCCGGGGCCAGGCGATGGAGAACCGATACGCATTCATGCCGAGTTCCGCCATGATCGCGACGTCTTCGGCGTAGCGGTGGTAGTGGTCGTCGGCGACGTCTCCGGTTGAACCGTCCACGATCTTGCCCGGCGTGTGCGAAAACGTGTCCCAAATACTGGGGCCGCGGCCATCCTCGGTGACAGCGCCCTCGATCTGATACGCCGCAGTGGCGGTCCCCCACACGAAGTCCGCTGGAAAGCCTTCCATGACGCTCCTGTCAACGTGGCGACGAGGCTGCATCCCTCGCCGGAGGCTGGCTGAACGTTCAGGCTATCGGCATCAGGAGTGGGCTGGCGCAGGTTCGGCTGGCGTATGTTCGGGCTCACAGGCCGGCTGACAGATCGAACAACAGACAGGACGAGTGATGGCGGAAGCGAACGAACGAGACCCTCGGCTTGCGGCGCTCGATGTCTTCGTCGGGGAGTGGATCGAGCAGGTGGAAGTGCCCGGTGCCCCGCCCGGTCGATCGATCTTTGAGTGGGATCTGAAGGGCAGCTTTCTGGTGCAGCGTGCGCTCAGCCCACTGCCGGAGTATCCGGACGGCCTCATGATCATCTCAGTTGAACCGGACGGTTATCTCCAGCATTACTTCGACTCCCGGGGAGTGGTACGGCTGTACCGGATGACCCTGGAGAACGGCACCTGGACACTGCTTCGTACCGAGCCTGACTTCACGCCGCTGGAGTTCTCGCAGCGGTTCGTCGGCGTCATCTCGCCCGACGGCCAGCGGATCGAGGGACGTTGGGAAACCTCCCACGACCAAGGCCAGAGTTGGGAGATCGACTTTCCCCTGAGCTACGCGCGCCTCCAGGGTGAGCGCCCGGCGGAGGCCTGACCCGCCGCGTACCACCAGCCGATGATTTCGGCGCCTGCCGGACGTCTGATGGGGGTGTATCTAGATCGCCCGGCGTAGAAGAGGAGCAGCAGTGCGGACACTTGTCGTTACGCAGAGCATGACCGTGGACGGATCGATCGAGTTGCTCGGCGACTGGTTCCAGCCACGGGGACAAGCCGACACTGATCAGAGTGACCTGATCGCGGAGCTCCGCCGCCAGGGCAGCACTGCCGATGCGTTCCTCACGGGCCGACGCACCTTCGAGGATCTGCGCGGGTATTGGCCGGACCTGGCCGAGGACACCACGGGCATCTCCCGATACCTGAACACCGTGCACAAGTACGTTGTCTCCTCGACCATCACCGACCCGCAGTGGCAGAACTCCACGGTGCTGTCCGGCGACCCGATCCGTGAGATCGGCGCCCTGAAGCAGCAGCCAGGCCAAGACATTGTCGTCACCGGCAGCATCACGCTCTGCCACACCTTGATCAAGGCGGGGCTGGTGGATGAGTATCGCATGTTCGTGTATCCCGCCGTTCAAGGCCGGGGCCGGCGGCTGTTCCCCGACGGCTTCGAGCTTGCCAAGCTGACGCTGCTCGAGGCGAAGAGCTTCCGGAGCGGCGTCACCCTTTCCCGGTATGGATCGAGCTCGACGCCCACGTCTGTTGAATGATCGTGGTTGATCTGCCACCGACTACGGTGTCGATTGATCATGATGTGCGTGGCAGCGGTCGGTGGTGTCACCGGCTAGGCCGGCTTGGAGTCACTTATGCGACCGTCACGATCGCGCTCAAAGGCAGGTCGGAGACGCTGGTCCCGGCCTGCAGAGTGAATGGACCCGCTTCGTAGTGCCACCCACCTCCGTCCTGAGACCAGTCGGCGAAGGCCCGGGCGGGAATCTGGACGGTCG
>DATFOP010000233.1:0-2044 GCA_035265505.1 Propionibacteriaceae bacterium
CTGTTCGGTTGGATCCAACAGCTGGTAACTCCACTCGATCGTGGCGCGAAGAGTCTGTTGCCGGGCCGGCAGATCACGAGCGCCGCTCGTTAGCACCTTCAACCGGGTGTCAAGCCGTTGACGCAGCGCTTCCAGGGTGAACAGACGCAGCCGAGCGGTCGCCAACTCAATCGCCAACGGCAAGCCATCCAGACGCCGGCAGATGTCGGCCACTACTGCAGCATTGGTGTCGGACAGCTGGAAGTCGGGCTTGACCTCCTGTGCGCGGTCAACGAACAACTGGACCGCTTCGTATCGTCCCAGTGCTGCCGCCGATCGATCCCCAGGACCGGAAGCCGGCAAGGAAAGCGGCGGGACGGCGAACAGATGCTCGCCGCGTACGTGCAGAGCCTCTCTGCTCGTCACCAGCATTCGAAGACTGCCGCACTCGCCAAGGAGGTCCACCAAGGTGGGTGCGGCAGCTGTGATCTGCTCGAAGTTGTCAAGGACCAACAAGACGTGCTGGTTCCGCATCCAACTCTTGACGTCTTCAAGCAGCGTCGGGTCGGAAGTTTCGCTGACACCAATGGTTCGGGCGGTCACGGCGAGCAACGAATGCGCGTCCCGGACCGCAGACAGGTCGACAAAGAAGACGCCGTCTTCAAACTTGTCGATCTGTTCAGCAGCAGCGCGCAGTGCCAGGCGCGTCTTGCCCGTGCCGCCCGCACCCGTCAGAGTGAGCAGCCGCACATGGTCGTCACTGAGGCGCACTCGGACGTGTTCCAGTTCCGCATCGCGCCCGACGAATGTGGAGGCTTGGATCGGGAGGTTGTTGGGCCGCGAGTTCAGTGTGGCCAAGGGCGGGAAGTCGTGGAGGAGGTCTGGATGAACAAGCTGAAATACTCGCTCCGGGCGGCCCAGATCCTTCAACCGTTGCTCCCCGAGATCCAGCAGGGTGACCCGATCCGGCAACTGGTCCATCAGCAAAGCGGCGGTCGCCGCTGACAACAGCACCTGGCCGCCATGGCCGACCGACATGATCCGCGCGGCCCGGTTCACCGTTGGGCCGAAGTAGTCCCCGACCCGTGTCTCCGCCTCTCCCGAGTGAAGCCCCATCCGTACTCGTAGATCGCCGGTATCCGCCCAAGGCTCCTCCCTGAGCCCGCGCTGGGCGGCGATGCACGCCTGCACCGCGGCGGTGACCGAGGAGAAGATCGCCATCAGCCCGTCGCCGGTGGTCTTGATCACCTGCCCGTCCCAGGCTTCCACAGCTGTACGCAAGATCGCGTCGTGCCGTGCGAGCGCAGGAGTCATGGCGTTCAGGAAACGCTCCCAAAGCTGGCTGCTGCCCTCGAGATCGGTGAAAAGGAAGGTCAACGTCCCGGAGGCCAGTTCACGATGCCCGCCCACCGACTATCTCGCCTCCACCGAATACCTCTGATTCGAGTCTCTCACGGTACGAGCGCGCCGATGCTGCTGCGGAGTCACCCCATGATCAGCCCAGCCGCGGCGATGGACAAACTGGGTCAGGTTGACGGCGGACCGCCTCGGGCGGGTGACCGGTCACGGGCTACCCGCATCGCGTAGCCGACCAGGCACAGTGCGGCGATGATGCCGAGCAGAAGGCCGAGGTTCGCGGTGAAGTTCTGCAGCAGGAGGGCCTTGCTCGGCGGCTGGCTGCCTTGCCGGTAGATCATCGGGATGGCGATCACCATCACCGGCACGGCCATGATCAACGCGGCCTGCAGGTAGCGGCGGCCGCGGTCCGGAATCAGGCGCCTGAGCAGCGAGCTCACGCCGATCACGATCGGCGAGACCAGACCTTGGTGGATGATGACCGCGGCGACCAGCCACACCGCTACCCAGGCCAGAGTCTGCATCGGGATGTGCAAGCCTAGGTTGACGACGCCGTAGAGGACTACCAGGACCCCGAGAATCCCGAGAACCAACCGCCAGCGACCCATCAGAGCACCTCGATCTGAGAGACCCATTTGGTGTTGAGGAGTTCGGGTCGGTTCGGCGCCATGAGACGCAACGGGTAGCCGTGGTCCAGGCTCAGCCGCTC
>DATFOP010000234.1:0-2476 GCA_035265505.1 Propionibacteriaceae bacterium
TGCTTCTGAGACCCGATGTCCTCGGCAGTCTGGCTCGGTGTGGCCTCCGCGCGCTCGTCGGTTCGCAGGCCGACTGAAGTGGCGATGGCCGTGAACTCACCGCCCAGCCGCAGGGTGGCCGAGGTGAGGACGGCCGTACGATCGGCGAAGATGTGGTCGCGCATCAGGGCCGAGACGGACAGCGGCGCTGCGCGGAGCTCGCGCCCCGATCGTTCGCGGTCGGCCACCCAGATCACGTCGTGATCCCGCACTGCGGCCATGCGCTCGGCGACATCGAAGACCTCTTTCACGGCCGCGGCCGCCTGCCGCTTGTCGGGGTTCTTGTCGTCCGTTGACGTCAGGGCACTGATGCAGGCCCGAGCCGCGCTCCGTACGGCCTCACAGGCGACCACGACACCAGCCTCGGTGTCTTCCACCCGCTCAAGTGGAGAAAGATCAAGGGCTCTCCGAAGTGCGTCGGCGGACTCCAGCAGCGCCAACGCCACCTCGTCGTCGACATAGGGCAACACCCGACGGCCAATCCGCTCCACCAGCTCCGGACTGAGCTCGGCGGACGCTGCGCCGGTCACCCGGGCCACGACCTCATGCGCCTCGTCGATGATCAACGCACGATGCGGCGGCAGCGCGGTGCCGCCGTGCATCGCGTTGATCGCCAGCAAGGCGTGATTGGTCACGATCAGGTCCGCCGCCCGAGCGGCATCACGCGACTTCTCGACGAAGCAATCGTCCCCGTGTGGGCAGCGTTGGGCCCCCAAACACTCCCGAACGGGGATGGAAACCTGGTGCCAGCCGCGTTCCGTGTGCGGCGGAGCTGAATCGCGATCCGCCAGCCCGTCGGCGGCCGCCTGCTCCTCTGCCCACTCCCGCAGCGCGAGCACCTCCGCGCCGAGCGCGGATTCTGGCGTGCTCGGTGTGGTCGACGGAATCGTGCCCGCCAGATCAGCGGCGGACAGCAATGTGCCCTGATGAGCGCTCGCCGAGTCTCGTACTCTCAGCAGGCATGCGTAGTTTGTCCGGCCCTTGAGAATCGCGTGCACGGGCCGATCGCCGGTCACCTGCTCGACGGCGTCCAGGGCGACCGGAATGTCCTTGTCGGCGAGCTGGCTTTGCAGCGCCAGCGTGGCGGTGGCGACGACGATCCGCTCCCCGGGATGTTGAGTGAGCCAGCTCAGCGCCGGCACCAAGTAGCCGAGCGACTTCCCGGTACCCGTCCCCGCCTGGACGAGCAAATGCGTACCCGTATCGAAGGAGTCGGCGACCGCGTCAGCCATTCGCGCCTGACCCGGGCGTTCCATCCCGCCGATCGCCCGCACGGCCGCGGCCAGCGCCACGCGGTGAGTGACTTCCCCCGAGGTCTGCCGAGTCACGTCCGCAGGATCCGGCTTGAGATCTGCGGTCACCCGGCTCAGCCTATTCGCACCGGGCTCCAACACACGGCCCGCCGAGGGCTGGCATCGTGCTACGAATTGGTCGACTGAACGCCGACGACTTCGTAAGGAGCGAGTTCCGCCGCCAGCGCAGCATTGACTTGAGCAAGGACCATGGTGCCCTCGGACGTGTGTTCGCTGACGAGAAGTTCTCCGGTTCGGTGAATTCGATCGAGAAGATCACCACGTGCGTAGGGGACAAGAGCTCGGACTTCGACAGCCGGCCGTGGCAGCCGCACCTCCGTCATCGCCCGGAGCTGGTCGATTCCCCAACCGGCCCGAGCCGAGATCACGGCCGCATCCGGATAGGAGGTCCTCAGGGCAGTCAGCTGTTCGCCAGACGCGGCGTCCATTTTGTTCAGGACAAGCAGTTCCGGCACGTCACCGGCGCCGATCTCGGCCAACACCGTACGAACTGCCCGAATCTGCCCAGCGGGGTCGGGATCGGAAGCGTCCACCACATGCAGCAAGAGATCCGAGTACGCCGACTCCTCCAGCGTGGATGCAAAAGCCTCGATCAGGTCGTGCGGAAGATGACGGACGAACCCGACCGTGTCGGTCAGCGTGTACGTGCGGCCGTCCGCGGTCGTCGCGCGGCGAGTTATTGGATCGAGGGTGGCGAACAGGGCGTCCTCCACCAGCACGCCCGCCCCGGTCAGCCGGTTGAGCAGGCTCGACTTGCCGGCGTTGGTATAGCCGACGATCGCCACCGACGGCACCTCATGACGCCGCCGCTCATTCCGCTTGACCTCACGCGTGGCGTCCAAGTTCCGCAGCTCGGCTCGCAGCTTGGCGATCCGACTCGAGATGCGGCGCCGATCGGTCTCCAGCTTCGTCTCACCGGGACCGCGTCCGCCGATACCGACACCACCGCCCGCACGACCACCGGCTTGGCGGGACAGGTTGCCACCCCAGCCCCGCAGGCGCTGGCGCAGGTACTGCAGCTGCGCCAACTCGACCTGGGCCTTGCCTTCCGCACTCTTCGCGTGAGCCGCGAAGATGTCGAGGATCAGCGCCGTGCGGTCAATCACCTTGATCTGTATCCGGTC
>DATFOP010000235.1:0-3595 GCA_035265505.1 Propionibacteriaceae bacterium
GCTGGTTGAGCACCGCGCCGCGCAGGTGGAGTCCGGGGCTGCTGACATCGCCCGGGAGGCGGCCGAACGGGAGCGGACGCGGATTGCTCGCGAGCTCCATGACGTGGTTACGCACAACATGTCGGTGATGGTGGTCCAGGCGCAGGCCGCCCAGACCCTGGCCGGCTCCGATACCGGCCGGGCCGTTGAGGCGATGCGTGCCGTGGAGGATGCCGGCCGTACTGGGCTGGTGGAGATGCGCCGCCTGCTCGGTGTGATCCGCGCCGATGAGCCGGTGGGATCCCCGGGGGAGCGGGCTCCGCAGCCGCGGCTGGACGACCTGGCCGGCCTGGTGCAACGTGTGCGGGAGGCCGGATTGCCGGTGTCGTTTGCGATTGACGGTGATCCCGGCGGGATGTCTGCGGGCGTGGCGGTGTGCGCCTACCGGATTGTTCAGGAGGCGCTGTCGAACGTCGTTCGGCATTGCGGGGCCGTGCCGACTCGGGTGCATCTGGGGGTCTCGGACTCCTCGCTGAACCTGGCCGTGGAGAACGCGGCGCCGCGACGTGCGTTGCCTCAGGCTCCGACCGGGGAGGGCAGGGGGCTGGCGGGGATGCGTGAGCGGGTCGCAGTCTTCGACGGCAAGTTGGAAGCTAGGTCGCTGCCAGACGGTGGCTTCGCCGTCCACGCGACACTTCCCTTGGGGCGCCAGTGAGTATCCGAGTCCTGATCGCTGACGACCAGCAGCTGGTACGGAGCGGCTTCAAGGTATTGCTGGATGCCGAGCCGGACATCGAAGTTGTCGGGGAGGCCGCCGACGGCGTGGCGGCCGTGGCCGAGGCACGACGGTTGCGGCCCGATATCGCCCTGATGGACATCCGAATGCCCCATCTGGACGGCATCGAGGCGACGCGTTCGATCACTAGCACCCTGCCCGGCACGCGGGTGATCATCCTGACCACCTACGACCTGGACGAGTATGTGTTCGAGGCGCTGCGGGCCGGTGCCTGCGGGTTTCTGCTCAAGGATGTACGGTCCGCCGAACTCGCCAACGCCGTCCGCACTGTCAGCGACGGAGGGGCACTGCTGGCACCGACGGTCACGCTGCGGATGATCAGCCAGTTCGCGCGAAGTCCCGGCCCCGCACAGCGAGACCGGTTACTGGCCATGCTGACTCCCCGCGAGCGCGAGGTCCTCAAACTTGTCGGTCACGGGCTGTCCAACACAGAGATCGCGGCCAGGCTGGTGATCAGCCAGGCCACCGCGAAGACCCACGTTGCACGCGTCCTGCTCAAACTGGGGCTCCGTGACCGGGTCCAAGCTGCCGTACTCGCCTACGAGCGGGGGGTTGTGCTGGTCGGCCAAGACGGCGGGCAGCGGCCGCCACGAGCGCGCACAAAGCCCAGCCGAGACTAGCCACATTGGTAGGTCGCCAGGCGCAGCACCCCAACCACGGCAAAGCCAGCCGAGCAGTGTGACGATCGCCAGCAGAAACGTCGCGTTGCCCCAGGGCAGGAGCAGGAAGACAACGAAGAGCGCACTAGCGGCGAGGGACACGATCGCGAGCGGTCGCCAGGTGGGTCGCGCCGGACCGCGAGGGCCATCGTCAGCGGCGCGAGCAAGCCCGTCGCGATGATCAATAGGAACGCGACTCCGTGCAACCAGCCGTTCCAGCTGACGGGATCGCCGCCGCTCCGCAATGCGTTGATCAACATTCGGCGGGTGTCAGCCAGATCGGCCCGGGCGAACTCTGGGTCACCGCTCAGATCGTGGTTGGACTGACTCCCTGATCGGCACCAGGGGGCATCTGGAGCGAATCTCCTGCGGAATCCCTGCGGAATACGGCCCGATCGAGCCTCCCCGAAAAGCGCAAAAACCCCCGGATCCCGGCATGAATCCAGAGGTTTCGGCGAACGATGGGATCAGACGTCGTAGTACAGCTCGAAGTGCGACGGCGTCGCCGTGACTAGCGTGATTTAGAGTGAAGCACCTTTGACTAGCGGTTCCGCTGCTGATCATTGACGGTCGCTACCCGTCAGTGCCTGACGTCCTGGGGACTTTTCAGGGACTAACCAAGATCAATTAGCGCCCCGGTCGGGGCTGACAGACCGCGGGCTTGAGATCCCGGGTCTGTCCTAAGTGTCTCCGCCGCCGCCATCTCCGCCGGCCAATCCAGCGCCTTCGCCGCCGAGCCACGGGTGAGTGTCCGATCGGGAACGCGGGCCCCCGGAGCCTCCTGAATCGACTTTGGTCTTTCCGCAGCGTTCGCAGCTCCAAACGGTCGGGTACACATAGTCGGTCCTGTGCCACTGGTGATAGCGAACCAGGCAGATCAGTCGAGCCTTCATTGAGGCATCCTGCCCTGGACACCTCAAATGTAGATGCTTCCCCGTTTCCTATCTTTGACCCGGGATAGAAGACTTTCCGTGAGCCAGGCACCGACCCGGAAGGCTGCCCGCCCTCTGACACTTCTCGACCAGCTCCCCCAACGGTGCGACACCGCCCGGCAGGCCGCTGCGGCCGAACTCAGACGACAGCACGCGGGCCGCCGTCGACAAGGTCTTGGCGGCCCGCGCTGCGGAGATTCCGGAACATCTCCGGGGACTTTCCGGGGACCAGGGGAGGGGTGAGGCCCGTAACGCCTAGTCAGCGGTCACTTCATCACTACACGTCGTAGTACAGCTCGAACTCGTGTGGGTGCGGGCGGAGCCGTACGGAGTCGATGTCGGCCCGCTTCAGCTCGACCCAGGTCTCGATCAGGTCGGGCGTGAAGACGTCGCCCTGGAGCAGATACTCGTGATCAGCCTCCAGATTGTCCAGAACACCACCGAGGCTGTCTGGCACCGTCCTGACCGAGGCGTGCTCCTCCGGCGGCAGCTCGTACAGGTCCTTGTCGATCGGCGCGTCGGGTTCGGTCTTGTTCTGGATGCCGTCCAGCCCCGCGAGCAGAATGGCCGCGAAGGCCAAGTAGGGGTTGGATGAGGAGTCCGGGCACCGGAACTCCACTCGCTTGGCCTTGGGGTTGGAGCCGGTAATGGGGATTCGCATGGCCGCCGACCGGTTCCGCGAGCTGTACACGAGGTTGACCGGGGCCTCGAATCCCGGCACCAGGCGGTGGTAGGAATTGACCGTCGGATTGGTGAACGCCAGGATCGACGGAGCGTGCTCCAGGATTCCGCCGATGTACCAGCGGGCGACGTCCGACAGGCCGCCGTAGCCGGCCTCGTCGTAGAACAGCGGCTCACCGTCATTCCAGACCGACGAATGCACGTGCATACCTGAGCCGTTGTCGCCGAAGATCGGTTTCGGCATGAAGGTGGCCGTCTTGCCCGCGGCCCAGGCCGTGTTCTTCACGATGTACTTGAACTTCTGGATGTCGTCGCCGGCGCTCAGCAGCGTGTTGAACCTGTAGTTGATCTCCGCCTGCCCGGCCGTGCCCACCTCGTGGTGCGCCCGCTCCACATGGAGGCCGGATGCCTCGAGGTTGATGACTATCTTGTCGCGCAAGTCGGCGAAGTGGTCAACCGGCGGAACGGGGAAGTAGCCACCCTTGTAGCGCACCTTGTAACCGCGGTTGCCGCCTTCTTCGACTCGACCGGTGTTCCAGGCGCCGGCG
>DATFOP010000236.1:0-3177 GCA_035265505.1 Propionibacteriaceae bacterium
GAGGAGCGCCCATGTCAGCGCAGAGCTTTGAGCCATTCCGCATCGACATCCCACAGACCGAGGTGGACGATCTCAAAGAGCGGCTCGTGCGGACCCGATGGGCCAACGAACTGCCGCGGAGCGAAATCGAACGCCTGCCGACCAGGGGACCGGTCCAGCCGGGATATCAACTCGGCGTGCCGTTGTCGTACGTCAAGCCGCTGGTGGAGCGGTGGCGGGAGGAGTACGACTGGCGAGTTTGGGAGGCCAAACTCAACGAGCAGCCGCAATTCGTGACCAACATCGACGGCCAGAATGTCCACTTCTACCACGTCCGATCCGAACGGGACGATGCCTTTCCCCTTCTGCTGCTGCACGGCTGGCCGAACACCTCGTTCGAGTACTTCCACTTGATCGGCACCCTCACCGATCCGGCGGCCCACGGCGCGGACGCCGCTGATGCCTTTCACGTCGTCATTCCGACCCAGCCCGGATTCGGGTTCTCCGGGCACACGGCCACGCTCGGATGGAACGCCGGAAGGGTTGCGGTGGCGTACGCGGAGCTCATGAACCGACTCGGCTACGAGCGCTACGGCGTACACGGCAACGACTCCGGAGCCATCATTTCCCCGGTCCTGGCCAAAATTGACCCTGACCGCGCAGTCGCCGCGCACGTGAATCAGATCTTCTCCTTCCCGCGCGGTGAGGCAGGTGAGTTCGACGATCTGAGCACCGAGGACCTGCAGTATCTCCAGTTCCTTCAGGCTTTCGTGGACTTTGCGATCCACGACTACTCGCAGATGCGGCAGCCCCAGACCCTGGCGCACGCGCTGTCGGACTCTCCCGCCGGCCAGCTGGCCTGGAATGGACAACTGCTGGGCAACGTGATGAGCCCGGACGAACTGTTGACCGCGGTTTCCATCTACTGGTTCACCAACACGTCCGGATCGTCGGCGCGGAGTTACTCGGAGAACCGCAACTACGCCGATGCCGAACCCTCCGACGTGCCGATCGGCCTAGCCAGTTTCGCCAACGACTTCCGCCCGATTCGCAAGTTCGCCGAACGAGACTTCACAAACATCGTCTCCTGGAGCGAGTTCGACCGCGGTGGCCACTGGGCCGCCCACGATGCCCCGGACCTGCTAGTTGGAGACATTCGGCAGTTCTTCCGCCGATTCCGCTGACGATCAGCTCGGCGGCCAAGACGCACCTCGGAAGAGGCCCGACGTTCGTGAAACAGCGGCTGGGGGTCGCTGGAGAGCCGACTGCTCCCTTCCAGGTGAGATCGTTGATCGGGCACGCGCTTGATTGGGGTGGGCAGGGTCCAGGAGCATCACCAAACGAGATCTCGAGGTCCCGGGATCAGCCGTAGACATCTAGCCGTTTGTGTTGGAGCGCGGCGCGGATTTGGCCGAGCCACTGTGTGCCGAGCTGGCGCCCGTTTGGGAGTTGGTCGCCTTGATCCCAGCGCCAGGTGGTGATCATCGCCAGCACGAGGATCCGGCAGTCGCGCAGCAGGTCACGATTGACACGGGGATAGTGCTGGCTGACTTCTTCGGGCGCATGGGCCAGATCGAATTCGACCGGTCCGCGGCAACTTGTCTCAAGATCGATGAACAGCAGCCCGTTGTTCGTGGTGAGCAGGTTGCCCGGGTGCGGCTCGCCGTGCAGTAGCTGCTCGGCGCCGCCGCGCCCGCCGATCCCTCGTCGCAGGGCTCGTAAGGTGTGGCCAAGCAGTTCCCGGTCGGCGTCGGCGAGCGCCGGCGTGTGGTCGCGGCTCGCCACGAGTTGTTGGGCCGAGTCGATTCGATCGGTGAAGTGCGGCGCCGGGACCTCCAGCGTGCGCATGCCCGCGTGCAGCCGCTGGAGCGCAGCGGCGTAGGCGGCTGCTGAGACCGCTGGAGATGTCACGGGTTGGTAGTAGGTCCACAGCGTGACCACGAAGCCATCACGCTCATAGACGCGTGGCTCCACTCGAGGCTCAAGAGCGGCCACCGGGCACCCGGAGTCGACGAGCCGCTGAGCAAGCTCGACCTCGAACTGTGCGACCTGATGCGCGACAGGTGCCACCCGGGCCAGCACGTCACAAGGGAGCACACGCAAAGTGAGCTTGTTGGAGTTATGAAGCACGATCGCGTCGTCGACTGTCAGCTCAAGTGCCGAGGCGATCGACATGACCGCAGCCACCGCACGGGCGACCTCTGACGCCTGCATCTCACCGACGATAGAACCAGCAGCGCCAAGCCGTATCTGAGATCTCCAGCCGGCGCCGGCGTCCTGCCCGCGAGGGGTTGGCTACCGGCCCCGACGCAGGGGGCCAGTCGTCACGCATACGGGCCGGCACGGGCTTCGGCCGCGACACAGGTTCCAACCGGGGGAGCCAGTGCTACTGGCCCGACGCTCGTTCTTGCTGCTCCTCGGGCTCTTCGCTGGTCTGGACGTCAGGTAGCGCGCAAACGCAGAAGAAGTTGCCCTCCGGATCTCGGAGCACCACGAAGTCGTCGTCGGGATCTTCGTTGTGCCGCACGAATTCAGCTCCCAGCCCGAGCAGGCGATGAACTTCAGCGTCCTGCTCATGGGTGAAGAGGTCGAGATGCATCTGATCTCGGCCGCTGACCGGGGTCTTGGCTACCTGAAGCGAGATGGCCGTCACGCTGCCGCCGAGCACCCGAAAGTCACCCTCCGGCGACAGAGGTCCCGCCTGCAAGTCAAGGGCAGCAGTCCAAAATTGGGTCATCAGCTCGATATCCGCGCAGTTGATCACCACGCTGCCCAAACGGATTGCCATGCTCACGTTCCTCCCGCCGGCTTGACGTTCTCCAGATCCTCGAGGAATGAGCTCGCCCATCGATCGATGTCGTTCTCAAAGACCTGGCGGCGGAGCGTCCTCATCCGACGCGCATGGTTGCGCGGATTGTCATTCATCGCGTCCAATACTCGCTCTTTCAAGCCGTCGATGTCATAGGGATTCACCAGGTACGCCTGGCGAAGTTCGTAGGCGGCCCCAGCAAACTCGCTGAGTACCAGCGCGCCCCGATCTTCGGTCCGGCACGCAATGAACTCTTTAGCCACCAGATTCATCCCATCCCGCAGCGGTGTGACGACCATGATGTCCGCGGCTCGATACAGTGCCGCCATCTCCTCGTGCGGGTACGACGTGTGGAGGTAGGTGATCGGCGCCCGGCCCAGTCGGCCGAT
>DATFOP010000237.1:0-2996 GCA_035265505.1 Propionibacteriaceae bacterium
CGGGTCGACCTGTACGCGGCGATCCGACGGGATGCCCGATCTGGGATGTCCAACCGCGCGCTGCAGCGCAAGCACGGCGTCGGCTTCCGAACCGTGACAGCGGCGCTGGAATCTGCATGGCCGAAGGAGAGAAAGCAACCGCCCAAACGCGGCTCACGGATTGACGCGTACCGAGTGGTGATCGACGACTGGCTGCGCTCGGACCTCGACGCGCCGCGGAAGCAGCGACACACGGCGAAGCGGATCTTCGATCGACTGCTTGACGAACATGACGGGGCCGGGGTGGTGTCGTACTGGATGGTCCGCGAGTACGTCGCCACCCGACGCCGTGAGATTCGCGTCGAGGTCGGACGGGAACCTGCCAACGCGTTCATCCCGCAAGAGCACCTCCCGGGCCGCGAGGCCGAGGTTGACTTCGGCGACGTCGCCATCCGCCTGCGCGGCGAGCTCGTAACCTGCGCGCTGTTCAGCCTTCGGCTCTCCTACTCGGGCAAGGCCGTGCACAGGGTCAGTGCCTCGGCTGGGCAGGAAGCCTTCTTCGAGGGTCACGTCCACGCCTTCAACGTGCTCGGCGGGGTGCCGACCGGGAAGATCCGCTACGACAACCTCAAGGCCGCCGTCGCGAGCGTGATCGGGTTCTCCCGCCAGCGGGTCGAGGCCGACAGGTGGACCGCCGTCCGTTCCCACTACGGCATCGAAGCCTTCTATTGCCAGCCCGGAATCCAAGGTGCGCACGAGAAGGGCGGCGTCGAGGGGCAGATCGGCTGGTTCCGACGCAACCACCTCGTCCCCATCCCCGAGGTCGACTCCCTCGCCGAGCTCAACGCTATGGTCGACGCCTGGGACGAAGCCGACGATGCCCGGCGGATCGGGTCCCGCGCCCGCACGGTCGGGGAACACTTCGCCACCGAGCAGCCACTCCTCGCGCCCCTTCCGACCGAGCCGTTCGAGACCGGCCGCTGGTTCACCCCGCGCGTGGACCGGTACGCCCAGGTCACGGTCCGGATGAACAAGTACTCCGTGCCCGCGCGCATGGTCGGCCGTCAAGCCCGGGTGCTCCTGAACGCCAGCGACCTGGTCGTGTTCGACGGCAGGACCGAGATCGCCCGCCACGAACGGCTCATGACCAAGGGCTCGACCCGGGTCGACCTGGACCACTATCTCGAGGTCCTCCTCCGCAAACCGGGCGCGCTACCCGGTGCGAAAGCGCTGGAGCAGGCCAGGGCATCCGGGCGGTTCACGCCCGTTCACGACGCCTGGTGGGCCGCGGCCTGCAAGGCCCACGGTGACGCCGACGGCACCCGTGCCCTCATTGAGGTCCTGATGCTGCACCGGCACCTTCCACACGACCACGTCGTCGCCGGACTCGCGACGGCGCTGCGTGCAGGCGCGCTCACCGCGGACGCTGTCGCGTTGGAAGCGCGCAAGTACAACGACACAGCAGATGGCGGAGCCGACGACACGACAGCGGACCACCAGTCCCTGATGAGCGGCGACAGGGCACGCGGAGAAGGCGAGATCCCTGCCGTGCGATCGCTGACCGAGCGCCGGCTCCGCGCCCACATCCCGGCCGACACTCGGCCGCTGCCGAGCGTGGAGAAGTACGACCAGCTGTTGGCCAGCCGACGTGACACCCCGAACGAAGGAGCCGCACCGTGACCACCAAGCGCCGTGGAATGACCGAAGAAGCAGCCGACGCCGCGATCGACCAAGCGTGCCGGATGCTGCGAATGCCCACCATCCGCAACTCCTTCACCGACTACGCCGACCGGGCAGGGCGTGAGCAGATGTCTTACCGCGGGTTCCTCGCCGAACTATTGCTTGCCGAGTGCGACGATCGCGCCCGACGCCGGTCCGAACGCCGGATCAAGGCCGCCAAGTTCCCCCGCGAGAAGTCCCTGCGGGCCTTCGACTTCGACGCCAACCCCAACATCGATCCCGCCGTGATCCACACCCTCGCCAAGTGCGAATGGGTCCAGAAGGGACAGCCGCTGTGTCTGATCGGGGACTCCGGCACCGGCAAGTCCCATCTGCTGATCGCACTCGGCACCGAGGCCGCCATGGCCGGCTACCGGGTCAAGTACACCCTGGCGACCCAGCTTGCCAACGAGCTCATCGAGGCCGCCGACGAGATGACGCTGGCGAAGACCATCGCCCGCTACGGCCGCGTCGACCTGCTGTGCATCGACGAACTCGGCTACATGCAACTCGACCGCCGCGGCGCGGAACTCCTCTTCCAGGTCCTCACCGAGCGTGAGGAGAAGGCCTCGGTCGCGATCGCGTCCAATGAGTCCTTCGGCGGCTGGACCAAGACCTTCACCGACCCCCGGCTATGCGCAGCCATCGTCGACCGACTCACCTTCGGCGGCACCATCCTCGAGACCGGCACCGACTCCTACCGTCTGGCCCAAGCCACAAAGCAGCGGACAACCTGACACCCGTCGGGCGCGGAAGCGGTGCCGACGCAAACCAACATCCGCGGCACCGACACGTGCCCGGCGGTGTCAGAACTCGCCAACAAGCGGTGTCGGACGAAACCTCCGCAGCCAGAAGGAGTACGGCGAGCCAGACCGATGCCCCGACTGTGACTCCTACCGGCTCGCCGAGTCCATCGACGACGACGAAGACAGGAAGGGCTTCTGGGCTTGGGATCAATGTAGCTCTTGCGGCTGGAAGTCGGAGCCGGTGTTCACCTCGTGGCAAGACCACTTCGAGGGCACTCGCTTAAAGGAGTATCTGGTGTCGAAGGGCACCGGTATCTCTGATCGACTCCACCACCATGATCACTGAGCGTGACCTGGTGCTCTTCCAGCACGGGTCGTCTACGCCCATCAATCGCCGTCAATCCGCGCCTGAACCGCTCTTGCACCCCTCGCCCCCTCCTGGGGAATAGATGCGCCATTGAACGCTAGGTCGACTCAACTGCCGGCATCCAGCGACGCTCCTCGTAGGACTTGGTTAGCGCCTTATCTAAGCGAGGCCGCCAATTTCACCAG
>DATFOP010000238.1:0-2691 GCA_035265505.1 Propionibacteriaceae bacterium
GACAGGTGAGTGCTAATGTCGGGTTAGCACTCTCATGTGGAGTGTGCTAGCTCGGCTGGGACGGCACCCGCGACGACGTCTCTGCGCGAGCACATCGCAAACCAACCAACGTCACACGTGAAAGGGGTTTGAACGTGGCAGTCACGATCAAGCCGCTCGAGGATCGTATCCTCGTTCAGCCGCTCGAAGCAGAGCAGACCACCGCATCCGGCCTGGTCATCCCGGACACCGCCAAGGAGAAGCCGCAAGAGGGCAAGGTGCTGGCCACCGGTCCCGGGCGGATTGACGACAACGGCAACCGCGTTCCGCTCGATGTCGCCGAGGGCGACGTCGTGATCTTCAGCAAGTACGGCGGTACCGAAGTCAAGTACGACGGTAAGGAGCTGTTGCTGCTCAACGCCCGCGACATCCTCGCTGTCGTCAACAAGTAACGGTAAGGGGACGACAGATGCCAAAGATCCTTCAATTTGACGAGGAGGCACGGCGCTCGCTGGAGCGCGGTGTCGACACCCTCGCCAACACGGTGAAGGTCACCCTCGGCCCCAAGGGCCGCTACGTCGTGCTCGACAAGAAATGGGGTGCGCCGACGATCACCAACGACGGCGTCACCGTTGCGCGCGAGGTGGAGCTGGACGACCCGTACGAGAACCTCGGCGCTCAGCTGGCCAAGGAGGTGGCCACCAAGACCAATGACATTGCTGGTGACGGCACCACCACCGCCACCGTGCTGGCCCAGGCTCTGGTGCACGAAGGCCTCAGGGCCGTCGCTTCCGGATACAGCCCGGTGGGGCTCAAGCGCGGTATCGACGCCGCCGTCATCGCTATTGAGGAGCGGCTGCGGCAGAACGCCCGGGAGGTGCAGACGACCCAGGACATGGCGAACATTGCCACCATCTCCGCCCGTGACGAGCAGATCGGAACGCTCATTGCCGAGGCCTTCGACAAGGTCGGCAAGGACGGCGTGATCACCGTCGACGAGTCGCAGACCTTCGGTACCGAGCTGGAGTTCACCGAGGGCATGCAGTTCGACAAGGGGTATCTTTCACCGTACTTCGTGACCGATCCCGATCGGATGGAGGCTGTCCTCGAGGACCCCTACATCTTGATCAACTCCGGCAAGATCTCCTCGATGACCGATCTGCTCCCATTGCTGGAGAAGGTCATTGGCGCCTCGGGCACCCTGTTCCTGGTGGCCGAGGACGTCGACGGGGAGGCGCTGTCCACCTTGGTGGTCAACAAGATCCGCGGCACGTTCACCTCTGTCGCCGTCAAGGCGCCGGCCTTCGGTGACCGCCGCAAGGCCATGCTCGAGGACATCGCAATCTTGACCGGCGGCCAGGTCGTCGCGCCCGAGGTCGGGCTGAAGCTCGACCAGGTGGGTCTGGATGTGCTGGGCCGGGCTCGCCGGATCGTGGTGACCAAGGACAACACGACAATCGTCGACGGCGCTGGCGCACATGAGGATGTCAAGGGCCGGGTGGCCCAGCTGCAGGCCGAGATTGAGCGTACGGACTCCGACTGGGATCGCGAGAAGCTCCAGGAGCGGGTCGCGAAGCTTGCTGGCGGCGTGTGCGTGATCAAGGTTGGCGCGGCCACCGAGGTGGAGCTCAAGGAGAAGAAGCACCGGATCGAGGACGCAGTCTCCGCGACCCGGGCAGCCATCGAAGAGGGCGTCGTCGCCGGCGGCGGCTCGGCCCTCATTCACGCGGCCGCCGCGCTGAAGGACGATCTCGGGTTGACCGGTGACGAGCGGGTCGGCGTCAACATCGTCCGGAAGGCGCTCGTCGAGCCCACCCGCTGGATCGCCGAGAACGGCGGCGACCAGGGCTATGTCGTGACCTCCAAGGTGGCCGAGCTGGAGCCGGGCAATGGCTTCAACGCGGCGACCGGCGAGTACGGTGACCTGTTCGCGGCCGGCGTCATCGACCCGGTGAAGGTGACGCGTTCGGCGCTCGCCAACGCGGCGTCCATCGCCTCGCTGCTGCTCACCACCGAGACCTTGGTGGTGGAGAAGCCGGAGGAAGAGGAGCCTGCCGCGGCCGGGCACGGTCACACGCACTGATTGCTCGACACACAAAGGGCCTCCTCAGCGGTGGGGAGGCCCTTTGGTTTTCGCCGAGCGCTGAGCTGTCGGGCGATAGCATGTGTTGTCCGTCGCACGAAAGGTCCGCTGTTGTCGCTCCCTTCTGATCTTTCGGCGACCGGTGTGCCGGAGCCGTTCGCGACGCTCGGTCTCACCTTCGACGACGTGTTGTTGCAGCCGGCGCAGAGCGAGATCGTTCCCTCCGAAGTTGACACGAGCTCTCGGGTCTCCAAGCGCATCACGCTGAACGTGCCGCTGATCAGCTCCCCGATGGACACCGTCACGGAAGCCCGGATGGCCGTGGCCATGGCACGCCAAGGCGGCTTGGGAATCATCCACCGGAACATGTCGATCGAGGACCAGGCGCGCCAGGTGGACGTGGTTAAGCGCTCGGAGGCCGGGATGGTGGACGAGCCGATCACCATCTCGCCAGACGCCACCATCGGGGAGGCCGACGCCATCTGCGGCCGTTACCACATCTCCGGCGTACCGGTCGTCGACACGGACATGCACCTGCTCGGCATCGTCACCAACCGGGACATGCGCTTCGAGCACAACCCGGCCCGGCTGGTCGGCGAGGTCATGACTCCGATGCCGCTCGTCACCGG
>DATFOP010000239.1:0-2742 GCA_035265505.1 Propionibacteriaceae bacterium
CCAGCTTGGTGAAAGCGACGCACCGTTGGCGCAGGCGCTGGATGAGGGCGCCGGGCTGAACTGGGCCGCCGCTGTGCTCGCGGCGGGCGCCGTCATTGCCATCACCAGCGTGATGCTCGTCATCCTCTACGGGCAGACCCGTATCTTCTTCGCGATGTGCCGGGACGGGTTGCTGCCCGAGCGCTTGGCCGACGTACATCCGCGATACGGCACGCCCGCCAAACTCACCATCGGCCTCGGTGTGCTGATCGCGATCTTGGCAGCCGTGGTACCGCTCTCGGAGATCGTCAAGCTGGTGAACATCGGGACCCTATTTGCCTTCGTCCTGGTCAACGTCGGCGTGATCATTCTGCGATACACCAGGCCGGAGATGCCTCGCCCGTTCAAAGTGCCATTCGGCCCGGTGCTGCCCGTCTTGGGGATCGCCTTCGCTGTTTTCCTGATGGCGGATCTCCCGCTCTCAACATGGGTTCGGTTCGCTGTCTGGCTTGCTGTCGGTGCCGTGATCTACGTGCTTTACGGCTACCGCAACTCACGCGTGCGGATGGCGCACGGCCAGTACGGCCTCCTCCCCGCTGAGGACCACCCGCACCGGCATGAGCACGAAGACTCCGCCTGACGGAGCACAGTGGATATACACGAGAGGCCGGTCGTCATCGGCTACGACGGCGGACCTGGCGCAGCAGATGCGTTGGCGCTCGGTCTGCGCTGGGCCGCGCAGCTGGGCTCGGATGCCGTTGTCGTCGTGGTGTACCCGGGACCCGCTCCTATTAGCCCAGGTCGCGTGGACGCTGAGTGGGTGGCTGATCGACGCGCGGAGGCTGAACGCCTCCTGGAAGAGGCGCGCCGTCTCACGGCGACAGCGAGGGCGGAGTTCCGCGCGGTGGGCTCTGGGTCGGCTTCCCACGGTTTGCATGATGTTGCAGAAGAGCTCGCGGCGTCGGTGATCGTCCTTGGTGCGCTGCAACATCAGCAGCCCCGGCTGCTCGCGGCAAGCACGGGCGACCGAGTCATCGCAGGCGCGCCTTGCCCGGTGGCAATTCCGCCAAGCGGCTGGCGCGATCGCCCGGCGGAGGAGCTTGGCCGCATTGGTGTGGCTTTTGTGCCGACACCGGACGGGGGTGAGGCTCTGCGGGTGGCGGCGATCTTCGCGCGCCGTTTTGGCGCACATCTGCACGCTGTCACGGTCGTAGCCAGGGAAGCGGACGTGATGTCCTACCGCATCGGCGCAGACGTGGAGCAGATCTATGTTTCCGCTGCAGAGGAGGAGTTCCAGCGCGGTATCGAGGCCGCCATCGCTGAGGTCGCGCCTGATGTCAACGCATCCGGTGAAGTGCTCGTCGGGGGAGACACGGTCGAGACCCTTGCCGGCCTGCGTGACGCATTCGATGCCCTGTTCATGGGCTCTCGTGGGTACGGGCCGATCGGCCGCGTACTGCTTGGCGGGGTGTCCGCGCGGCTGATGCGCCGACTCGACATACCGGCCGTCGTCGTGCCTCGCGGTGATTCCGCCCACCGTTCTCCGGGCATCACCAGCAAGGTTGAAGGTATGAAGGCCGACCGCAACCGGGACCGTGAGTCGGCTTCGGACGCGGCTCTCCAGCGCTTGGCGACGTACGGAAGCCTGGCGCCTGGTCGGCCGAACCATCATCAACACGCCGGGCTCGATGGCCACTGGTCGCCGGGCAAGGTCTACGGAACGCTGGTCGATGCCGGCTGGGGTGCTGGCTGGGCTATCCGGCACTGATCCTCGATCCCGAGGGCTCGGCTATCGATGTCCACGTCTTCGAGTCGGTCGATCTGGCCGCCCATTGGTCCCGTCTGGACGACTTCGAGGGACCTGGCTATGAACGCGTCGTGACCACCGTCCGTTCACCCGCAGGTGATGTTGACGCGTTCATCTACGTTCTGGCGCCGCGGGACCGGAGCTGATCCGTCAGCAGGGGCGGCTCTCGCACAATGGTGTTCTGCTCGATCTTGGTTGCCTGAGAACACCGACCTGCCCGTGCTGACGGGTTCGCGATGTGGCACTGGAGCGGAGCCGAGCCCCCACCGGGAAGTATCGACTTTGACGATCCCGAGCAGACGTTCGTGGGCCATTGCCGTCGTAGCCTTGTCCTACGAGGGCGCCGGCGCGGTGGTGTCCTGGGAACGGAGGAGCTGTGGCTCAGCTTGCGTTGAGCCAGTCGACGGTGAGCACCAAGCCAACGCCGGAAGCAGATCTGGATCGTGCGGTGGCGGAGCTGCTGACCGGAGCAGAGGAGCTTGCCCAGCTGGGTCCCGCCCCCCGGGCAGAACTCGTGAGAACCTGCCTTGCCTCGGTGCGCCCCATCATGGCGGAGTGGTCGCGGCTCGGTCTGGTGGCCAAGCGACTGCCGGCCGACAGCGCTGAGGAGTGGCTTGCCGGTCCACTACCGACGGTGTTTCAGCTGCGGCTTCTGGCCGACAGTCTTGATCGGATCGCGGCCCGCGGCCGGCCCGAGTTTGGCACCGGTGTGCGTCAGCGCGATGACGGCCGGCTCGAGGTGGCGGTGTTTCCGGCAAGCCGTCTGGACCAGGTGCTTTCGCATGGCCTCAGCGCGTACGTCTTGCTGCAGGCGAACGTCGATCGTGATGCCGCGCTCGAGGCCCAGGCGGCGTTGTACCAGCGCAGTGATCCTGACGCCGGAGTTGCGCTCGTCCTCGGCGGGGGCAACGTCTCTAGCATTCCCCCCACCGATGTCCTCACCCAGGTGTTCAACG
>DATFOP010000240.1:0-2375 GCA_035265505.1 Propionibacteriaceae bacterium
ACCCGGCCGAGAAGCCGCGCACGTTCTTCCGCCTCACCGCGGTGTTCGACACGTTATCTCGTGATCGCTGGGAGGAGCATCGAGGATCTCGCGCAGTCGGCTGCTTGCTGGCGGGTTGAGCGGTTGGAAGGGCTGGTGTTGCCGGGAGCGGTTGGTGCGCCCGAAGCGAGGCCCGTAGGGCCGAGTGAACGTGCGGTGTGGCGGGCATGGCGTTGAGATCGGAGGTGGAAGTCCTGACCTGGGGCCCTGACAGGGGGAACCCAACATCGATGAGGCAAGGGCGCGGCCCGGAATTGACCGGGCGGCTCGCTGGCGCTGTGGTTTGGCGTCGGTGGGCTTCCGTGAGGGCCGGTCTGGAGGAAGCCATAGATGCGTCGTGGTCGCGAACGAGAGTGAAGCGCCGTAAGGCGTCCTTCGGCGGGCGAGCTGGCCGCCAGCGGCAATGCCCGGTTCCTGTCGGTGCCGGAGGGCGTATTGGCGACGGGATCACGGCGAAGTCTCAGCGTCTTACCCCGCGAGATCTGCTGGGTGCCGGCGAGGTTGGCCGGTAGGCCCGAGGACCATAGGACGACGGCTGATGGCCCAGCAGAAGTCGGAGGATCGCGTAGTACCGGACGGCGGGGTAATGCCCGTCCAGCCCGCCGGGTCGAGCCTTGGTGGGCAAGGGAAGGCGGTCCCGGTCGAAGAAGCGGCGTCGCAGCTGCGATTGCCGATCGCGACAGCAGAAGTCCCGCAAGGGAGCCTCCGTGCGATGGGGGTGCCGAAGGCGGTCGTCAACGCGCAGTCCAGCGCGCCCGCGATGATGGACGAAGTTGTCGAGCGGTTGAGCTCGGCGTTGTTGAAGGTGGTGTCGAACAAGGGCGCCCCTGGACCCGACGGGATCACGGTGCAGGGGCTGCGCGAGCAGTGGCCTGCCGTGTTGCCGGGGCTGCGCCGCGATCTGCTGGAGGGGCGGTGGCGTCCGGGCGAGGTTCGCCGGGCGTTGATCCCGAAGGCGGGTGGCGGGCAGCGTGGGCTGGGGATTCCCAACGTGGTCGATCGGGTGGTGATGGAGGCCGTGCGGCAGGTGCTCGAGCCGCTGTTTGAGCCGACGTTTCATCCGAGCAGTCACGGGTTTCGACCTGGCCGCAGTTGCCACACGGCAGTCGCCGAGGCCGGCCAGCGCCTGCGGGATGGGCACGTGTGGGTGGTCGACGTCGATCTGGAGAAGTTCTTTGATCGCGTCAACCACCAGCGGCTGATGGCGCGACTCGAGCAGCGAGTCAGCGACCGTCGGCTGCTTGTGCTGATCGGCAGGCTGCTGCGAGCCAAGGTTGTGCTGCCTGACGGTGTCGTGATCGCAACGGAGGAGGGCGTCCCGCAAGGGTCGCCGCTGTCGCCGCTGCTGAGCAACATCGTGTTGGACGAGCTCGATTGGGAGCTTGACCGGCGTGGCCATCGGTTCGTTCGCTATGCCGACGACGCAAACGTCTATGTGGCAAGCGAGCGCGCCGGGCGGCGGGTGATGGCCAGCCTGGAGCGGTTCGTCGGACGGCGCTTGCGCCTGAGGATCAATCGCGACAAGTCGGCGGTCGCCCGCCCGGAGGACCGTCACTTCCTCGGCTTCTGCCTGCGGCGCGATCCGCAGGATCAGACCGTGGAGGTGCTGCTGTCGGAGCGCACCAAGCGCCTCGCGATGGCAAGGATCCGCGAACTCACGCCGCGACAATGGGGAGGCACGCTGCAAAGCTGCATCGCCCGCGTCAACGCGTGGCTGCGCGGGTGGCACCAGTTCTTCGGGATCGCCGTGGCCAGCGAAGAGTTCACGCTGCGCGCGCTGGACGCCCACATCCGTCGGCGTCTGCGCGCGATCGTGCTCAAGCACTGGAGACGACGACGAACGATCGCTCGCAACCTCGTCGCCCTCGGAGTCAAACGGCAGAGCGCGTGGCGACAGGTCTATGAGGGACGCAAGTCCACATGGGCGCTGAGCCACAGCCCGGCGGTCGACAGGGCCATGCCCGTGAGGTACTTCACGCAGCGCGGCTTGACCCGCCTGGTCGACCTGCACCGCGACTGCCGCAGAGACATCATCGCTCCCGTCCAGACACAGATGGTGCTGGGCCGGGAATAGGTCGAGGTCGAAAACCGGCCGGCGGCGGGGTTCGCAACCCGCCGTCCCGAGGAGCCGTGTGCGAACAGCGCAAGCACGGTTCTGTGGGAGCCGGGGCGGGCAACCGCCCCGACTACCCGACATAGCCGCGTGCGCGCCCGGTCACGCCCCCGGCACGGCCGGTTCAGGCCGCGGCTGCCAGGCACTCGTCGAGCGCTTCGGCGGGAGTTCGCCAGCCGAGCGTCTTGCGGGGCCGGGTGTTGAGGGCGGCGGCGACGGCGGC
>DATFOP010000241.1:0-2862 GCA_035265505.1 Propionibacteriaceae bacterium
ACGACGACGGTCCGGACACTGAGCCGATGGCGGCCATTGAGGACGGCGATGAGCAGTGGTCAGATGTGGCCGAGGCGGTCAGACCGGCCGATTCCCTAGGGCAGCCTGATGCTGATCCGAGGCCCGTGGAGTCCGCCGAAGACGACATGCTGGAAGGTGACACCCAGCTGATGGGCGCGCCCGGGGAGCCCAGGCCGATTGACTGGTCCGATCCTCAGCTGTTCGCACCACGGCAGGCAGGCGCCGCTCAGGCGGCAATGCCGCCGCCGGTCTCGCCAGACGTTGACACGCCGCCCACTTTGACCTCGTCAACTCCGGTGCCCAGCATGCCGCCGCCCGATGGCTCCTCCACCGAATCCTTGATATTGGCAGCGGACTGCCCATCTGGGCATAGCAATCCACCGGCTGCGAGCAACTGTCGTATATGCGGCGCTGCGATACCGCCGCAGGGCCCACGTCTGGTGCGACGCCCGGTGCTCTGCGTCCTCCGGGCCAGTGACGGAACGACAGCTGAGGTCGACCGAGCGGTCCTGGTTGGCCGCGCGCCGGACCCAGATCGTTCCAATTTCAAGGCGCCGCTGCTCATGTCTCTCCAGAGTCCGGGACACGACATCAGCCGTACTCATGTTGAGGTGGCGCCCGAGGGTTGGCAGGTGGTGGCCACCGACCTGAACTCCACCAATGGCACGGTATTGGTTCGTCCTGGCGGTTACGAGCGCCAGCAGCTGGCGCCCGGTGAGCACGTGCCGGTCCAGCCGGGAAGCGTCCTGGAACTCGGTGACAGAGTGTCAGTCACCGTGGCACTTCCGTCTTGACGCCGGATCGGCAGGGTTGTTCGACACAATAGGATTCCTCGACAGCACTGATGAGGAGATCCGCATGGTATCGCCGCAGCCGGCTCCGCCGGTCAACGCCACTGGCCTGCCGCCAGGCGTGAAAGTCGGTGGGCTGGGCAAGCGATTTCTCGCGCACCTTTTCGATCGGCTCGTACCAGTGCTATTGGCTGTGGCCGCCGTCTATCTGGCTCCGCGGGTCGGCGGTGTCATCGGCGTCGTCATCCAGATTGCGGCGGCCGTGCTCACGTTGGCCTGGGTGTTGTTCGTCTGGTGGGCCTTCGCCGAACGCGCAGCCGGTCCCGGCATGCGGCTGATGCGTCTGCAGTTAGTCGGGTTCTACGACGGCCGACCTATCGGCTGGATTCGGTTCCTGCTCCGAGCGCTGGTGCTGGCCGCGCTGACCGCGACCGGCATCGGATTGTTGCTCATGCTGATCTTCCTGGTGATGCATCCGCGCAAACAGGGCTGGCACGACCTTCTCGTGCACGCGGTTGTGATCAAGCAGCGGGCCCTCGCGCCGCCGAAGTCCAAGGTTGCTGCCGAGCAGCGACGCGCACCCGAAGCGATGACTCCCGCACAGCAAGATCAGCTCGCCGGAACGCCATCGAACGGTGGGCAGCCGCATCCATCGCCCCAACCGTTGGCCCCACCGGCCGGGGTTGGTGGCTACGGTCCGCCACCGGTGCCGGCCGGGCCGCGCCCCAATGCGGCTCAGCCGTACGGCGAGCCATCCGCCGGAGCTGGACCCGCCTGGCAGCCCAGCGGCTATCCGCCGGTTCCGACGGATGAATCGAATCAATTCCGTCGACCGCAGCCTGCGGGCGAGACCGCTCCACCCGTGCCGCTCACTCCCCCGGCCGGCGTGGGGGCGGCAACCGGGGGGTCCGTAGGGACGGCGCCTCCTGCAGGGTCCGCGACGTCTTCCGCCGGAGCCGCCAACGATCACGTTCATCCGGGCGGTCAGAGCGACGGTAGACCTGGTGACCGACCAGGGCCGAGCGAGGCGGGTCCCGTCACCCGGGTTTCACCGTCGATTGCCGTACCGGAATCGTCCCGGGCCGACGGTCAGACGGGTTGGTACGCCGTGCTGGATGACGGGCGTGAGATTGACGTCACGGGCTTGGTGCTGCTGGGCAGAAATCCCCATGCGCAGCCCGGCGAGGAGGATGCACAGCTGATCAAGATCGCTGATGAGACCCGTACCGTTTCCAAGTCGCACCTCGCGATTGCGACGGACAGTGACGGAGCTTTCGTGGTCGACCGCGGCTCCACCAACGGATCCACGGTCACGACAAGCGGCGGTGTATCGACGAAGTGCCGGATGGGGGAGCGGGTGCGGGTCAGCGAAGGGTCCATCGTGTCGATCGGCGACCACTGGCTCGAGATCAGACGCCGGACCGACTGACCAAGGGCGGCCGAAACTGCCGCTAACGTTGCGGCCATGTTGCTCTCGGACCGCGACATCAGAGCTGAGGTCGGCGCAGGCCGGATCACGATGGAGCCGTACGCGCCTGACCTGATACAGCCGTCCAGCATCGATGTCCGGCTCGACCGCTACTTCCGGGTTTTCGAGAACCATCGTTACCCGCACATCGACCCCGCCGCCGATCAATCAGAGCTGACCCGCGCGGTCGAGCCCGCCGGTGATGAGCCCTTCATCCTCCACCCCGGCGAGTTCGCCCTCGGCTCGATCTACGAGGTGGTGACCTTGCCTGACGACATCGCCGCTCGTGTCGAGGGCAAGTCGTCGCTCGGCAGATTGGGCCTGCTCACTCACGCGACCGCCGGTTTCATCGATCCCGGCTTCTCCGGCCACGTGACCTTGGAGCTGTCCAATGTGGCCACCTTGCCGATCAAGCTCTGGCCGGGAATGAAGATCGGCCAGCTGTGCTTCTTCCGATTGAGCTCGCCGGCGGAGTATCCGTACGGCTCGGCCAAGTACGGCTCGCGTTACCAAGGCCAGCGCGGGCCCACGCCGAGCAAGTCGCACCTCAACTTTCACCGCACGCCCATCTGAGGCCAGGAC
>DATFOP010000242.1:0-15285 GCA_035265505.1 Propionibacteriaceae bacterium
CTCACGGGTACGGTGAAGTGCTGCATGATTCCGGGCAAGTCGCAGAAGCGGATGTCGACCATCTCGACACCCTCATCCTTGATGTAGGCCAACAGTTCATCTGGGCCTTTGAACATTCGTCCTCCGATGTGTCGGTGTGCCGGTCGGGCACGGCGGTGATGTTTGTGCTGCTCGGTGAGCACAGGTCAGCTTGCTCGGGTGAGCAACGGTGTTCGCTGGACGAGCGCGGCTCGACGCCTCCGCACTCGGTGGCTAGGAGCCTAGGTAGAGGCGGTTTCCGTGCAGTTGCCGATATGTTTCACGGATGTAACACGAGCCGGTCGAGGGCAGGAGCGGCGTGTGCAGTTGGCTAGCACAGATAGCCTCGGCAGGTGGCTGAGTCGGCTCAGATGGGGCACGAGAACGAAGCGTATCCGGGGGAGCGCCTCGGGCTGCCGCGGGTCGGTCGCGGCTCGCTGGCGTCCTGGCGGTCCCGGGTCGCGGCGCTGATTGCGGACTGGGCGGCCAGCATGGCGATCGCGGTGGGCTTCTTCGGGTCAGGTGTGCTGACCGGCAGTGGCTGGCGGGCGTGGATGATTTTGACGGTGTTCTTCGT
Source organism: Propionibacteriaceae bacterium (assembly GCA_035265505.1). GTDB lineage: Bacteria > Actinomycetota > Actinomycetes > Propionibacteriales > Propionibacteriaceae > Microlunatus. The sequence goes on from DATFOP010000242.1 coordinate 596, forward strand.
GGAGTCCGCGATCCTGGGTGCGTTCGTCGGCGGCAGTTTCGGTCAGTTGATCTGCCGGATCGCGATTGCGCGGCTGGATCGCCAACCATTGGGAATCGTACGGGCGGTGCTACGGGCGTTCCTGGTCAGCCTTGCCATCCCGGCGCTCGTCATCGGACCGGATCGACGGGGGCTACAAGATCTGGCAGCCGGCACAGTGATGATCAACCGCCGCTGACTGGCTCATGACAAGATCACCCCGGGGTTGAGAATCCCTTGCGGATCGAGGGCATTCTTGATCGTTCTCGTGAGTGCCATCACGTCCGGGCCCAGCTGATCGGGCAGCGCAGCCTTCTTTGCGCGCCCTACGCCGTGCTCTCCGGTGATGGTCCCGCCCAACGAGATGGCCAGCGCCATGATGTCGTCAAAGGCCTCGTATGCCCGAACCCGGGCCTCCTCGTCGGTCGGGTCGTAGACCACCAGGGGATGAGTATTGCCGTCCCCGGCGTGGGCGACCACGGGCACCTCCGTGTCATGGGTCGACGCGATGTTCGCGATGCCGGCCAGCAGCTCCGGCAGCAGCGGCACAGGTACCCCGACGTCTTCCAGCAGCAGGGTGCCTAGGGCCTCGACGGCCGGAAAGGCGGCCCGCCGAGCGGCGACGAACAGTTCACCCTCGTCCGGGTCGTCGGTAACGAAAACCTCCTTTGCGCCGGCCAGCTCGCATGCGGCCTCCATCGCCATGATCTCCAGGGCCCGGGCATCGCCCGGCGCATCAGACTGGGTCAACAGCATTGCTCCGGCGCTGCGGTCCAGGCCCATCGGCCGGTAATTCTCCACCGCGTTGATCGACGCTTGGTCCATCAACTCCATCATGGACGCTCGCAGCGTCGCGCCGATCGCGACCACAGCATCCGCGGCAGCCGCCACGGTCGGGAACGCGGCGACCAGAGTGGATCGTGCGGGCTGCGCCGGGATGAGCCGGAGGATCGCCCGGGTGACCACGCCGAGCGTGCCCTCGCTGCCGACGAAGAGCTTCAGCAGCGACAGCCCGGCTACGTCCTTGATCCGCTTCCCACCCAAGGTGATCTTGGTGCCGTCCGCGAGCACCACGTCGAGGCCGAGCACGTAATCGGTGGTGACGCCGTACTTGACGCAGCAGAGCCCGCCGGCGTTGGTGGCGATGTTCCCGCCGATGGAGCAGATCTCGTACGAGGACGGGTCCGGCGGATACCACAGGCCGAGCGCCGCGGCGGCTGCCTTCACCTCGGCATTGAAAGCGCCGGGCTCCACCACCGCCACCCGGGTGGCGGTGTCGATCTCGATTGCCCGCATCTTCTCCATGCTGAGCACGACGCCGCCGTCCACGGCGCTGCTACCGCCGGACAGGCCGCTGCCAGCGCCTCGCGGCACCACCGGTATGCGCCGACCCGACGCCCACCTCAGCACGGTTTGAACCTGTTCAGCGTTCTCCGGCCGGACAACCGCCAAGGGCGTGCCGGCGCTCTGGTCACGAGACCAGTCGAAGCGATAGTTCTCCAATGTCGCCTGTTCGACCACTACGACACTGGCCGGGAGGGAGGCGATCAGCTGGCTCAGCGCCGTCGGGTCGAGCGTGCTCATGCTCCCAACCTATTCGCCAGTGACACTGTGGCCCCATGCGTCCTGACCGCCTCACCCGTCGCCAGCTCAACCGCGCCACACTCGCTCGGCAGCTGCTGTTGAAGCGGTCCGATCTGTCGGTGACCGCCGCGGTCGAGAATCTCATCGGGCTGCAATCTCAGGCGCCCCTGGCGCACTACGTCGGCCTTTGGAGCCGCCTCGCCCATTTCGATCCGATCGCGGCCGGTGCGGCCCTGGAGTCTGGTGATCATGTCCGAACCCACGCCATGCGGGCCACCGTTCACCTGTTCACCCGCCGCGACGCATTGGAGATTCGAGCCCTGATGCAGCCGATGCTGGCAGCACGCTTCGCATCATCACCGTTCCCGAAGCTGCTCCCGAACGTCAACCTTGCTGCCGTTTGTCGCGAAGCGCGGTCTCTCGCGACGGAGCGACCGCTCAGTCGAGTGGAACTGGGCCGCCGGCTCGCCGAGCACTTTCCTGGCGCTCCCGAGGAGCCCCTTGCGTACGCCGTGACTTACCTCGAGCCTATGGTTCAGGTTCCGCCCCGCGGCGTCTGGGGAAAGCGGGGGCCGGTGCGTTGGCAGACCTATCGTGGCTGGCTCGGTGTGGACCCCGACGCACCGGCCAACATCGACCAGGTCGTCCTGCGTTACCTGGCGGCGTTCGGACCGGCCACGGTCGGTGACATCCGCACCTGGTCAGGACTCTCCGGCCTCCGCGAGGTGGTCGATCGGCTGGCGACGCACCTGCGAATCTTCACCGACGACAGCGGCCGGGAGCTGCTCGACCTGCTCGAGGCTCCTCGGCCGGGCGCTGACGAGCCGGCGCCCGTTCGGTTTCTGCCGGAGTACGACAACGTGTTGCTGTCCCACGATGATCGGACTCGGCTCATTCCCGACCGCCGACCGGTGCCTCTTCCGCCGGGCGACGGTGCGCGAGTCGGCACTATGCTCATCGACGGTGAATTCCGGGCTACCTGGCAGCTCGTTCCGACCGAGCACGGTACGGACCTTCAGGTCGATGCCGCCGGGCTGTCTGGTTCGCAGACCAGTCAGATCGAAGAGGAAGGTCTTCGCTTGCTTGATTTTCTCAAGCCCGGCTTACCGGGGGAGGTCAAGGTGGTCAACGGTTGAGACACGTCTCGGGCTGGAGTGGGACCTATCCGGTGCGCTCGGCGACTTCGAGCCAGGCGTGCTCGAGTTCCTCCTGCCGTGTGCTGAGGCGGCCGAGTTCCGCATCCAAAGCGGCCAGCCGTCCATGGTCGGTCGCCGTTGCAGCCATCTCTTGGTGGAGTTCGTCGATGCGGTGCTGCGTACGCTCCAGCTGGGCTTCCAGGCGCGCCAGCTCCTTTCGCGCTCGACGGGTCTGGGCAGCCGAGGAGGCCGCCGAGACTTTTTGATCACCGACTGCCGCCGGAGCGCCTGACCTCCGCCGCGAACTCAGGTACTCATCGACTCCACCGGGCAGCAGGACGCAGCGCCCGTCGCCGCGCAGGGCGTAGGTGACGTCACACACCCGCTCGAGGAAGTAGCGGTCATGCGTGACCACGATCAGCGTGCCGGGCCAGCCGTCGAGGTAGTCCTCGAGAACTGTCAGGGTGTCGATATCGAGATCGTTGGTCGGCTCGTCCAGCAACAAGACGTTGGGTTCGTCGAGGAGTAACCGCAGGAACTGCAGCCGGCGCCGCTCGCCGCCGGACAGGTCGTCCAGCCGGGTACTGAGCAGATCCCCGCGGAAGCCTAAGTCCTCGAGCAGGGTCGTCGCCGATAGCTCCTTGCCCGACGCCAGCGAGGTACTGCGGCGGATCTCTTGTACCGATTCCAAAACCCGCTGGGATCCGTGGAGTTCGGCCACCTCTTGACTGAGATGGCGGATGCGCAAGGTCGTTCCGCGCTTCACGCTGCCGCGGTCCGGACGCCGGTCGCCGGTCAGCAGCTGCAGCAACGATGTCTTGCCGGACCCGTTTGCGCCGACCAGTCCGATCCGATCGCCTGGACCGATCGACCAGCTGAGATCCTTCAGCAGAGCGCGTCGCTGGTCACCACGACCGACGCTCAGATCGGCCTGGACGAGATCGAAGACGTCCTTGCCGAGCCGGGCAATCGCGAAACGCCGCAACGCGATCGGGTCACGCGCCTGGGGCTCGTCGGCGATGAGCGCGTTGGCCGCGTCGATGCGGAACTTGGGCTTCGAGGTGCGAGCGGGCGGTCCGCGACGCAGCCAGGCCAGCTCCTTGCGCAGCAGGTTCCTCCGCCGGGCGGCGACCCCCGCCTCCTGCCGGGCTTTCTCCGCGCGGGTCAGCACATAAGCGGAGTAGCCCCCGTCGTAGGCGTCGACGGTGCCGTCATGCACCTCCCAGATCCGGGTGCAGACGGCGTCGAGGAACCATCGGTCGTGACTGACCACGATCATCGCCACGCCCCGACTCTGCAGCAGACGAAGATGCTCGGCCAGCCAGGCGACGGCTTCGACGTCGAGGTGATTGGTCGGCTCGTCCAGGACGACCAGCTCGTGGTCCCCCAGAAGGACGGCGGCCAGGGCCGTTCTGCGTCGCTCACCTCCGCTCAAAGTGCCCACCGCTGTATCGAGATCAACTCCGTGAAGGAGATTCTCGACAACCGCTCGAGTGCCGGGATCCGCCGCCCAAGAATGGTCGGCGCGTCCGGCGACGATCACGCCGCGAACTGAGTCTCGGGGCTCGATGTCGTCTTCCTGGTCCAGATAGCCGATCGAAAGTGTTCCGGTTCGTACGACCCGACCCGAATCCGGTTCCCTTCGGCCGGTCAGGATGCGCAGCAGTGTGCTTTTGCCGTCGCCGTTGCGCCCGACCACTCCGACGGCCTCGCCATCGCCCAGGCCGAGGCTCACCCCGGCCATCAGCGTCCGAGTGCCGTACGCAACCCAGACGCGTTCGGCGTTCAGCAGATTCGCCATCGGACGTGAGGGCCTAGCGGCCGCGCATCGCCTGGCGGGCGCCTTTCACCTGGCGGGGATTCGTGGGCATCGGGCCTTTGGGCAGCGGCACCGGCGGACGTACGGCGTCGAGGGCCCGCAGCCGCTGCTTCACGTCGGTCACCTGGTGCGGCTTCAGCACCTTCGGCAGCTTGCGGATGTGATCGGCCAGCTTGTCCAGCGGGACCTGGCCCTCCCGATCGCCCATCACGATGGTGCTGACCGGAATCCCGTACGCGACTCGCTCATGCTTCTTGACCTCACTATTGAGGAGTTGCCGAACGCGCCCGGCCTCCCCTTCGCCGATCAGCAGGAGGCCGCCAGGACCGAGGGTCCGGTGCACGACGTCGCGGTTGCGGTTGGCGGCGATCACCGGCGCGGTCACCCACTGCTTGGGGAGCATGCCCAGCGCCACCTCGGCCGAGCCGGCTTGCCCGGTATAGCGCTTGTAGGTGGCCGCCTTGGCCCGCCGCACCAAAATGATCATGGCCAGCAGCAGCCCGGTCGAGGCGCCGAGGAAGGCGAGGTAGATCGGGTGGGGCCACAGCAGACTGACCAGCAGACCGATGGCGATCGGCAGCACGAAGGCGCCGATCATCAAGAACGGTAGCGCCCTGTCGTACTCGTGGGTGAGCTTGTACGCGCGGACGATCTGGCGCATCCTGCCCATGTCGGCCGGGTTGTTGCTGGCCTTCTTGCGCGCTTTCTCGGCCTTCTTGGCCGCGGCGGCCGCCTTCTTGGTTTCCGCCCGGCTCAGCGCTTGCTTGCCGGTCTGGGTGGGGGCTCCCTTGCCGATCCGGCCCCTGGCGTCAGCCATGCGTCGTCCTTTGTCGAGTCACGTTCTCTGCCTTGAAATATCCCGGGGCCTGTATCCCTACGCCACGTGGCTTGCCACGCGAGCGTTGCGGCGCTCCATCGCCTGACGGTAGAGCCTGCCGGCACGGTAGGACGAACGGACCAGGGGACCGCTCATAACGCCCGCGAAGCCAATCTCTTCCGCTTCGACCTGCAGGTCGAGAAACTCCTCCGGGCGTACCCAGCGGTCCACGGGATGGTGTCGCGGGGAGGGGCGCAAGTACTGCGTGATGGTGATGATCTCAGCCCCGGCTGCGTGCAGATCGCCCAGCGCAGTGGAGACCTCGGCGCGGGACTCGCCCATGCCCAGAATGAGATTGCTCTTGGTCACCAAGCCGAAGTCCCGGGACGCGCGCAACACGTCCAGCGAGCGGTCATAGCGGAAACCTGGCCGAATGGACTTGAAGATGCGCGGCACGGTTTCGACATTGTGGGCGAAAACCTCGGGCTCGGTCTGGAACACCTGGGTCAGATAGTCGAGATTGCCCGAGAAGTCGGGCGCCAGCATCTCTACCCCGGTGCCGGGGTTGAGCTGATGGATTTTGCGGATCGTTTCCGCGTAGAGCCAGGCGCCCTCGTCCGGTAGATCGTCCCGGCACACACCGGTCACGGTCGCGTACCGCAGGGCCATCGTCTGCACCGATTCCGCTACCCGCAGCGGCTCGCCGTCGTCGAAGTCGGCCGGTTTACCTGTGTCGATCTGGCAGAAATCGCATCGCCGTGTACAGGAGTCGCCGCCGATCAAAAAGGTGGCTTCCCGGTCCTCCCAGCACTCGAAGATATTCGGGCACCCGGCTTCCTGGCAGACGGTGTGCAGTTCCTCGCTCTTCACGAGCTGCTGAAGCTTCCGATACTCCGGGCCCATCCGCGCCGTCGTCTTGATCCAGGCCGGTTTCTTCTCGATCGGCACGCTCGCGTTGCGGACCTCCAAGCGCAGTAGCTTGCGGCCCTCCGGAGCGATCGTCACCCGGTCAGACTACCCGCGATCGCGTTCGGCCCGGCTTTCGGTCTGCGCCGAATCCCTGACCGCGGCTGGCCCCGCGCGCCTACCAGCGCCGCTACCGCTGCCCAGATTCAGACTGTGGCGCCGAAGAGCCGAACTCCCCGGGCATTGCGATTCTTGGCGGGCGTTGTCGACAGGCTGCTATCCGACCCAATTCAGGTGACATCCTGGCGGCGGAAGATCAGCAGTGCCACGACGATCAACCCGGCCAACAGCACGGCCCAATAGATGGCGCCGTGCGCCCAACTGACCTCTCGCTGCAGAAACTCGACGCTCAAACCGCCCTCGGTCAGCTTCTTGACCGGGATCGCGTACTGGTATCCCTTGTCCACGATCGCCGCCAGGTTGGCTTCCGGTGACCAGGGAGTCAGTCGCTGCGCCCATGCCTGCTCGCTCAGAACCGCATTGCGAATGAACCACACAAAGAGGTAACCGAGCAGTACGCCAAGTGCGGCGGCCGTGTGCCGGGTGATCAGGCCGACGCAGTAGCCGACAACCGCCAGAGCGCCAGCGACAGCCACTCCGCGTCCGGCCATTGACAGCTGTGCACGTAGTCCGCTGAGCTCACCGCCATGCACAGAGGTGAGCAACGCCGCCATCCCCAGAACAAAGGCCGAAGCGAGCACACCCACCAGTAGCGCGAACGTCACCACGGTGATCAACTTCGAAGCAAAGACCGGGACACGGCGCGGTATGAAGCTGAGCCAGTTGGCGATCGCGCCGGTCGTGAACTCTGCGCCGATGAATGACGCGGCGACCAAGAACATGGCCAAAGCGGTCAGGTAGATCCCGAGCAGCAAGCCGATATGAGCCACTTCATTGAACGGCACCGCCTGCAGCCCGTAGTTCTCCTTGGTGGGCGCGACTCCCGCGCACTGCTCCCTGGGCTGGCCCGCGTCGACGCACTGCTGTTCCCACTCCGCGTGATGTTGCTCCCACTCCTTCAGGTCTCGCTCGTACTGCGCCTGATTAGCGGCCACAGCTTCAGCCGACGGTGGACTGACAGCCGAATTGACCTGGAGTTGGAAGATCGACAAGATCATCACGACGGCGAGCAGCGTGATCAGAGTGAAGCGTCGACTCCGCAGCCGGTTGATCTCCGCACCTAAGAGCCGGATCATCGCGGTGCTCGACTGGTGGCGCCCAAGTGCTCGTCGGCCGTCAATTCCAGGAACACGGATTCCAGATCGGCTCGCACCGGCGTGAGCTCGAAGACGTACAGCCCGTGTTCGGCAAGCACGCGGGTGATCCGTGCCAGGTCGAGGTCGGTCGCCGGACCGGACGCGACGCCGGCCGTGACGTTCAGCATGCCGTCCTCCACGGTGCTGACCGCGAAACCAGCCTCGGCAAGGACGGTGGTGGCGCGGGCCGGGTCCGCGATCCCTACCCGGGCCGATTCTTGGGTGCCGGCTTCCAGAATGTCGTCCACGTCGCCCTGGGCCAGCAGCCGGCCTCGGCCAATGATGGAGACGGTATCCGCCACCTGCTGCACCTCGTTCAAGATGTGGCTGGAGACAAGCACGGTCTTGCCGGAGTCGGCCAGTTCCCGCATGGTGGCGCGGATTTCATGAATGCCGGCCGGGTCGAGTCCGTTGGTCGGTTCGTCGAAGATCAACAGGTCGGGATCCTTGAGCAAGGTCGCGGCGATTGCCAGCCGCTGCTTCATCCCGAGGGAGTACGTGCGGTACTTGCTCTTAGCCCGGTCGCCCAGGCCGACTTCGTTGAGAACCTGGCCGACACGAGTCGCCGGCGCACCGATACCAGAAGCAAGCAGCTGCAAATTCTTGCGACCTGAGAAGCTGGGGAAGAACTTGGGCTGCTCGACGATAGCGCCGACGCGATCGATCACATCAGGCAACCGTTCTGGCACATCCTCGCCGAAGACCTGCATGTCACCGGCGTCGGCGCGGATCAAGCCGAGCAGCATCCGGATGGTGGTGGTCTTGCCGGAGCCGTTCGGACCTAGGAATCCGTGGACTCCGCCAGCGGGCACCTTGAGGTCGAGCCCGGCAACCGCTACTTGGCCGCCCTTGCGGGTGCGGTAGGACTTACGCAGACCGTGCGTCTCGACGGCGTACGTCGTGCTCCGGGGCATGGCGTGCCGCGGCGCAGCGCTAGCCGTCATGCGGGTCTCCTGGCCCATTCAGGCGGCGTTCGCTCCGGGAGGCAGAGCCCGCGGCAATGAACCTGTGATCAATATGACAAGTGCGCACAGTTCGGGGGCGATCAGCTCAACACACCGACGGTGAACCTGCGGCTCGGGTCAGGAGTCGCGCACGGCAGGTCCGGCGACTTCTCGTAGGGCTGGAAGGCCAGATAACGCTCCAAGTGCGGGCGCAGGACTGCCGCCACGTCGCGCAGCGGGAACACATCGCGGAGTTCGGCCGCCATGGAGGTGACGCCGGCATCGGCGATACCGCAGGGGATGATCTTGTCGAACGCGGCGAGATCGGGATCGACGTTGAGGGCGAACCCATGCATGGTCGTACCGGTCGCAACGCGTACGCCGATCGCGGCAATTTTCCGCTCCGGTCTTGTCTCGTCCGCAGGAAGCCACACGCCTGAGCGCCCGGCCACTCGTCCCGTCTCGAGGCCGAAGTCGGCCAGTGTCTGGATCAGCGTTTCCTCGAGGCGGCGGACATAGTCGACCACATAGGTTGCCTCCGGGAGCCGCACCAGGGGGTAGCACACCAGCTGGCCCGGGCCGTGCCAGGTGATCTTGCCGCCCCGATCGACATCGATTACCGGAGTTCCGTCGAGCGGCCGTTCCTGGGGTTCGGTGCGCTTGCCGGCGGTATAGACCGACGCGTGTTCCAGCAAGATCACGGTGGCGGGCCGAGTGCCCTCGGCGACCTCGGCGTGCAGTCGGCGCTGCAGGTCCCAGGCCTCCAAGTAGTCGACCTGATCACGCCCCAGTCCCCGGTCGAGGAACACCACACCCATGACGCGGAGTCTACGTTCGCAGTCCGCCGGCGATCGCACGCTGGAGGGCTCAGCTCGCGTGCAGGGCGCTTCTGATGGTGCTCCCAACGTCGGGAGCGGTGAAGCTGTAACCGGCGTCCAGAAGCCGCTTCGGGATCACGTACATGTCGCCCAGAAGCTGTTCGGCGAGCTCGCCCATCGCGGTGCGGAGGAGAAGCGCGGGAGCACCGAGTAGCCGCTGCCGGCCCAGCGCTTCGGCCAGCGTGTCGCTGAACACCGCATTCGTGGTCGGTTCGGGAATGGTCAGGTTGTACGCGCTGGAAGCGTCCGGAGTCTCAGCTGCCCAGCGAACGACCCCCAGATAATCACCGAGCGTGATCATGGGCATTCGTTGCTTACCATCGCCGAGCGTGGCGCCGAGACCGCCGCGCCAGGCAAGCCGCATCAGCTGGAAAGGGCTGCCAGTGCGGTCCAGCACTGGACTGGTGCGGAGGTGGACGACGCGGATGCCGGCGGCGGCTGCCTCGTCCGTGGACGCCTCCCAGGAGACGACGACCTGGGCCAGGAAGTCCTTGGCGGGCGGCGACTCCTCCGTGTGGGGCGCCCTGCTCCACGCCGTGCCGTACCGAGCAATGCCGCTCGCCTGGATGAGGATCGGTGCTGAGCTGTTTCCGGCACGCGCGGCGAGTGTTCGGGCCAACGTCTGGCCCGAGTTGACGCGTGAGGACAAGATCAGCTTCCGACGGGACGTTGTCCAAGGCAATGGGGCGACCGCGGCGCCGCAGAGGTTGACGACCACATCGACCCCATCGAACGCCCGCTCGTCCACAGTGCCGCGATCCGGATCCCAGCGGAATTCACTCAGCGCGGCCGGCTCGCGCCGGACGAGCCGGACAACCTCCTCGCCGTCCGTGGCCAGCTGGTTCCGCAGCGCGTTACCGAGAAACCCGGATGCCCCAGCCAGTAACCACTTCACCTGCTACCGCCCTCCGCTCGAAAGTGCTGGCGAACGACAGCCGATCTCGCCGATCAGTTGTCACTTCCCAGCACTTTTCGTTGCGGGGGAGCGAACGGATGCGCCGAACGGACTCACAGTCCGAACTCGAGCCGAACTCAGAGTCCGAACTCGGAGCCGAAGTCGCCTTCCTCGAGTCGGGCCTTGACGGTGCTGAGGAACCGGGCCGCTTCAGCTCCGTCCACAAGCCGGTGGTCGTAGGACATCGACAGGTACATCATGTCGCGCACCGCGATCACCTCGCCGAGTTGCGGATCGGCGACCACCACCGGACGCTTGACCAGCGCGCCGGTGCCGAGGATGGCGACCTGGGGCTGGTTGATGATCGGGGTGTCCATCAACGTACCGGCCGAGCCGTAATTCGTGATCGTGAAGGTGCCGCCGCTCAACTCGTCGGGGCTGACCTTGTTCTGCCTCGTGCGGGCGGCGAGGTCGCCGATTTTCTTGGCCAATCCCGCGATGTTGAGATCACCCGCGTCCCTTATCACAGGAACCAGCAGGCCCTTCTCGGTGTCGACCGCGATGCCGACGTGTTCCGCGTCGGGATAGGTGATGGTCTGAGCCTCGGTGTCGATGGTGGCGTTGACCTTCGGGTAGATCTTGAGCGCCTCGATGGCCGCCTTGGTGATGAACGGCAGGTAGGACAGGCTGGCGCCCTCACGCTTCTTGAAGTCCTCCTTGGCCTTGGCTCGGATCCGCGAGATCGCCGTCAGGTCGACCTCGACCGTCGCGGTCAGCTGGGCGGCGACCTGTAGCGACTCGACCATCCGCCTGGCGATGGTCTGGCGCAGCCTCGACATCTTCTCAGTGGTGCCGCGCAAGGAGCTCACCTCTGGAGCAGCGGCTGCTGCCGCCGGAGCAGGCCGCGCCGCCGCTGGCGCCTCCGCTGCCGGTGGTGCCGCTGCCGCCTTGGCGGCTTCCGCCGCCGCGCTCTTGGCCGCTTCGGCTGCTGCTAGGACATCTTGTTTGCGGATCCGCCCGCCGACCCCGGTGCCGTTGACCTGGCCCAGATCGATGTCGTGCTCCTTGGCGAGCTTGCGAACCAGGGGAGTGACGTACCCCGCGTCGGCCTCGGTAGCCGCCGAAACCGCCGTTGTGCCCGATGCCCCGGGCGGGGGTGCTGTGGCTACCGGTCGCTGGGCCTCTGGTTCGGGCGGCGGGCCGCTGGGTGCCGCTGCCGGCTCAGGCTGTGCCTCGGGCTCCGGCTGGAGCTGAGCTTCGGGCTCCGGTTCTGGTTCCGGCTGCGGTTCGCGCTCCGGTTCGGGCTGTGGCTCGGCCTCCGGTTGGGCTGCAGCACCTGGCTCGCCAACGACGGCGAGCACCGATCCGACTTCGACGGTTTCGTCCTCCTGCACTCGAATGTCGAGCAGCACGCCGGACGCCGGTGATGGGATCTCGGTGTCGACCTTGTCTGTGGATACCTCGAGCAGGGCCTCGTCAGCCGTGACCTGGTCGCCCACCTGCTTGAGCCATCGGGTTACCGTGCCTTCGGTCACACTTTCCCCGAGGGCTGGCAGAGTGACCTCGGTGCCGCCGGCTGGTCCGGCCCCGCCCGAGGACGGCGCCGTCTCCGGAGCTGCTTCGGCCGCCGTCTGTTCCTCGGCCGCCGACGTGGGCGCCGATGCAGCGTCGCCGCTTACGCCGATGTCTTGGGCGACCTGTGGCTGAGTAGCCGCTTGCTCCTCGACCGCCGGTGCGCCAGCCGATCCGTCACCGCCACCCGCGGCCTCGCGGGCGTCGCCGATCACGGCGAGCACCGCACCGACCTCGACGGTCTCGTCCTCCTGCGCCGTGATTTCCAGCAGCACGCCGGCGGCCGGTGAGGGGATCTCGGTGTCCACCTTGTCCGTCGACACCTCCAACAACGGCTCGTCTGCCTCGACGTTGTCTCCCACCTGCTTGAGCCACCGAGTGACGGTGCCCTCGGTCACGCTTTCGCCCAGCGCCGGAAGTGTCACAGAAGTCGGCATGGTGTTAGGGACTCCTTCGTCGAGCGGACCGTTCCTCGGTTGCGCCTCAGCCTAGCTAAACCCGCCTCCGCCGGCGCTGGGGCAGCACGAACTGGTGACCGGACCTGCTGAGCCGTGTTGTTGATCTCCGCGACGTCGTGCGGCAAGCAGTAACGGCCGAAATCAGCGATGGCTGTGCAAGGGCTTCCCGGCGAGGGCGAGATGGGCTTCGCCCAAGGCTTCATTCTGGGTCGGGTGGGCATGGACGTACGACGCCACATCGCTGGGGTGCGCTTCCCACCCGTTGATCAACTGCGCCTCACCGATCAGCTCGCTGACTCGCGAGCCGATCATATGCACCCCGACCACCGGACCGTTGGATCGGCGGATGAGCTTGACGAAGCCTGAGGTCTTCAGGATCTGAGATTTACCGTGCCCAGCCAGGTCGTAGGTCAGCGTCTCGACCTCCCCGTAGGCAGCCCGGGCGGCTTCCTCCGATAGGCCGACGGCCGCGATCTCAGGATCGCAGTAGGACACTCGCGGAATGTCGCTGTCCTTGATCGGCACAGGGGCGGCCGGCAGTCGCCCAGTTCGGTGGCCGATGTCCTCGGCCACGAAGATGCCGTGGGCAAATCCGCGATGGGCCAACTGCGGTCCCGCCACGAGATCACCGACTGCGTACGTGCCCGGCAGGGAGGTGCGCAGCCGGTCGTCAGTCTCGACGAAACCGCGGCGAAGTCGCACACCGAGCTCGGCGTAGCCCAGACCCTCGGTGCACGGCCCGCGGCCCACCGCCATCAGCACTAGCTCGTCGCTAAGTTCGGTGCCATCGGCAAGTCGGACAGTGACGGCGTCGTCGCCCGCCTGGCAGCTGTCGACCGCACTGCCTGTACGAATGCCAATCTTGCGGCGCCTGAAGGCCCGCTCCAACCCAGCCGAGATGGCAGGATCCTCGGTCGGCACCAGGTGCGGCATGGCCTCCACAACGGTGACCTCGACGCCCAATGAACGCCAGGCGCTGGCGAATTCGACACCGATGACACCTCCGCCGAGGACGATGGCAGAACTCGGCAGCTGGCCCAGTTTGAGGGCATGATCGCTGTTGATCACACGATGGCCGTCGACCTCCACCCCGGCGAGCGTGCGAGGAAAGGACCCGGACGCAAGGACGAGGTAGCTGCCCAGGTAGTCCTCGTCTGCCACTCGTACGGCCACGTTCCCGTCGACCGAGACCAGTTGGCCCTCACCGGCGACCACGGTGATGTCGCCGGCCTTGACCAGCCCGTTGAGACCCGAGTAGAGCCGGTTGACGACCGAGCCGGCGTAATCCTGGATACCGGCCAAATCGATCTTGTCGACGGTGGCGTGGACCCCGAACCGGCTGCCGTTCCGGGCGGCGTCAGCCACTTCGGCCGCGTGCAACAGGGCCTTGGTGGGAATGCAGCCGCGGTGGAGGCAGGTGCCGCCGACCTTGTCCTTCTCCACCATGACGACCGACAGTCCGAGCTGGGCTGCCCGCAGAGCGCAGGCATAGCCGCCGCTCCCTGCTCCCAGGATCACCATGTCGTACGAAGCCGCCATGGCTGACATTCTGTCAGCTCCGGTGAGCGCCATACTTGGCCCATGAACTGGTTGAAGCGGACAGCCGGGCGGGCCAAGCGAAGTCGCCGCCGGGCCGGCGACAACCGCGCGGTCGACGACGCGGTGACCCAGCATCTGACCCAGTTCGTGCAGAGCCGCCGCGGCGTCGAAGCGTTTGTGGAGCCGAAGACCTCCGTGACGCAGACCACGATCCTGTTGGTCGCCTTCGACGGCGAGTGGACCCGCCGGGTGGTGCCGTCACCGGAGTGGGCGCACGCTTTTGCCGAGTCGCTGCAGATCCCTGGTTACGACGCTGCGGTGGTGGGCTATCCCCAGCGCATGCGGGATTACAACAGCCGCAACAAGAAGCACCCAGATCTTCGCTGACAGCGCCGCTTCAATTCTTTCTGGCTACAGGCAATCCGCTCTTGCACCGGCTTCGAAACCCGGTTAGGTGAGACGTCAACGCCTTGGGCCTGCCTGACGGCCCCAAGGTTTGGGGGGCGGCGTCTCGCCCACGCCGTGCTGGCAGAGGCATCGTGCGCATCGGATGGAGCAAGCAATGCCGGGGCACTGCCAGCACGGCGAGCCCCTAAGTGGCCAGGGACCGAGCCAGCGCGATAAGAGTGCGGACACCGGCGCCAGTCCCGCCGGAGCTGACGTAGCCATATGGCGCGCCATCGTTGAAAGCCGGACCCGCGATGTCCAGGTGTGCCCAGGGCGTGCCCTCGGCGACGAATTCGCGGAGGAAAGCGGCGGCCAGTAGAGCACCCCCGGCTCGGTCCGTACCGGTTGACCTCAGATCCGC
>DATFOP010000243.1:0-2230 GCA_035265505.1 Propionibacteriaceae bacterium
GCCGTCGCATCATCCAGCCGGTAAGTCGCCTGCGCCCCGGCACCGGCCGGAGGTTTCGCCACCAGCGGGAAGCCGACCGCATCGGCGAACCCGAACGCCTCCGAAGCCTCGGTGACAAGCTGATGCCGGGCACAGGGTATGCCTGCGGCACGAAGCACGGTTTTCATCCGGGACTTGTCGCGTACGTTGAGCGCCGTTTGAACGTCCATGCCGTCAAGGCCGAGCTGCTCACGGGCGTACGCCATAGGCACCTGCAACTGCTCCAAGGCCCCAACCAGTCGCTCCACCGGACCCAATTGCTGGCTTAGGCCGCGTACGGCTCCGATAAGTTGCTGAGGGTCGAGGGCATCGTCGACCCGCCAATGCCCGTGCAAGTGCTTCTTCAGCTCGGGCGACAGCCGCTCGACAGGCTCTGTCGTGATGACCGCGAGGCTGACGTCGGGCAGTTTGGCGGCCGTCGCAACGAACCGTGCGGTTGCCGGCAGCAGGAACGGCGCAACGAAGGCAGCGACCACCATGGGTTGGACGCTACCCGCCTGGGATCAGAGGCGGTCTGTTCAGCGACAGGTAGCATGCCGGAGCGTGAACGTCGTGTTCGTCGAGCCTTCCTTTCCACCGACACAGCGCAATTTTGTGCGAGGGCTTGCCGAAGTCGGCGCAACGGTGATCGGGATCGGCGAATCCTCCACCGAGGCGCTAGACGAACAACTCAAAAGCTGGATGACCCACTATCACCATGTGCCGTCAGTCGTCGATGTGGGGGTCATGACCGACGCGGTGCGTTGGATTCAGAGCAAGGTGTGGGTTGACCGGCTCGAGGCGACGATCGAGGCTCACACGCTCGCGGCCGCCCAGGTACGGGAGACCTGTACGATCCCGGGAACGTCAGTGCGTACCGCCTGGCTGTGCCGGGACAAGCCATCGATGAAGGAGGCGCTGCGCGCGGCAGGAGTACCCACGGCAGCGTCGACAGCTGCGCACAACGCCGCTGAGGTCTACGAGTTCGCCGACACGATTGGGTATCCACTCATCCTCAAACCACGCACCGGTGCGGGTGCCCTGGACACGACACGGGTGGACAGCAAGGCCGAACTCGACTCTGCGCTCGGCCGGTTCGGCAGCCAAGGCGCCGCATCCATCGCCGTCGAGGAGTTCGTCGAAGGCCACGAAGGCTTCTACGACACGGTTTGCGTCAACGGGAATGTGTCGCTGGACTTCGTCTCGCATTACTTCCCGAACGTGTTGGAAGCGATGCGGACACGGTGGATCTCCCCGCAGTTCATCGCCACGAATCGCGTCGATTCGGTGTCGGATTACGCCGAGCTGCGTGAGCTGGGCGCCCGGGTCAACGAGGCTCTTGGCATCGGGACCAGCGCTACGCATATGGAGTGGTTCTTCGGCCCGAAGGGACTGCGGTTCTCCGAGATAGGCTGCCGCCCGCCCGGAGTCGGGGCATGGGATCTGTACTCGGTCGGCAATGACCTCGACCTGTATCGCGAATGGGCGAACGCGATCGTGCACGACCATATCGCCGCCCGGCCGTCCCGGCGCTACGCCGCTGGCATAGTGGCATTGCGGCCGGATCATGACGGTCACATCACCGGTCATTCCGGTGTCGAGGAGATGCAGGCTCGGTCCGGCGAGTGGGTCATTGACGCGCACCTGCCTCCGCCTGGTACCCCAACTCAGCCAGTGGAAGCGGGGTATATGGCCAACGCCTACGTCCGTATGCGTCATCCCGACTACGACGCGCTTCGCGGCTTGCTCGACGATGTCGGCCGCACCGTTCACGTGTACGCGCAGTGAGCAACGCCCAGGCGCGTCGCCATCAGTGGTCGGCCGGGAGCGGCACGAGTCGTCTCGCCATCAATCAACTGCAGCAAGGCTTCGTCGACGAAGCGGCGGTCGACCGGTTCCTTGCAGGTCGCGAAGTCCCTATCGTCGAAGGCCGCCACTGCACATTCCTGTTCCGGGGTGAGGCCGACGAGGTATCTCTGGCCCAACGAATTGTCGGCCTACCGAGTCGATTACCGATGCGGAGAGTTGCCACGACTACGTTGTGGTACGTCGTCCTCAGGGTGCCGGAAAGATCGCGGATCAACTACCAGATCGAGGTCAGACGCGGAGAGCACGTCGAGCGCATCAACGATCCGTTGAATCCGAAGTTCTCGCACAGCCCATTCGGGGCAATCTCAGTTTGCTTCACGTTCGGCTACATAACACCGGAGTG
>DATFOP010000244.1:0-8930 GCA_035265505.1 Propionibacteriaceae bacterium
GTGACGGTCGGTCCACGGCTGTAACCCGTCACCGTCGCGTCGATCTCGAACTGGCGAAGTACTTCGGTGAGCCGGTGCACCACGCGGTCGCTGACATCCGTTCGCGCCTTGTGGATGCTGCCCTGCTTCAGCGTTTCTGAGTCAGGCAGCATATATTGGACGTCGCCAGAGAGCTCAAGCTGCTCCACCCGCTGTGGTAGTGGGGTGTGCGGAGGTGCCTCGAGTTCCTCGCCATTCGCTCCGACCCCATGAACCGTGACCTCAGGGGGCAAGCCGGCTGTCACCCGACGCTCTCCCTCGGAGATCGGGGCACCCCCTTCCGGGTCGCCCGAGGCCCGTGAGTCCGGCCCCCCTTGGCCATGGATCAGCGGCGATTCGTACGGCTGATCGGCACCGAGCTGAGCCCGATCATCGACAACCTCACCTTCGATCACCAGCTGGCCCTTGCGCACCCGGTCACGAGCCAACCGCATCCGTTCGACCACCTGGTGCATCGGAATGCCGACCACCACGAGCACCCCGAAGAGCAGCAGCATGATCAACAGGGGGACCGCGAGATAGACCGAGAGCAGGTCGGTCAGCAGGCTCGACGAAATGTATCCGATGATCCCGCCGGCGTCCCGTAGCAGCTCGGGATGGTTTGTCCGAGGCAGACCGCGCGCGATGTTGATCAAACCGAGGAGGCCAAGCAGGACGGCTGACCAGCCGATGACCTGCCGCCCCAGCGGACCGTTGCGGTCCGGATGCCTCAGCGTGCGCCAGGACATCAGCGCCAACAAGATCGGGGCAGCGTAACTCAGGGTGCCGATCACCCCCGATATCCCGCTCTTGATCAAGTGGCCCACGGGTCCGGGCAGACCCCACCAGAACTCCGCAGCGACAACCAGTGCGCATGCCAACAGGAACAAGCCCACGCCGTCTCGACGCAAGGCAGGATCGATGTCCAATGATTCGCCGCGCACCCGACGAGTCGCGTCGCCCAGCCCGCCGGCCAAGGCCATCCAGATTCGCGCCATCCCGCGGCCCAACGCACCCAGCACGGAGGACCGCTTTGCTGCGCGAGACTTCCGGGTGGACCGAGATGTGGATCGAGCGGATGGGCCGCTGCGCGCCGGTAAGGCACGCCGACGGGAACGTCTCTTCGAGCTTCCGGCAGACCGCGGAGGAGCCTTTCTAGCTGGAGCGCCAGAACTGCTACGAGACCGCGGTGGGGAAGACGCGCGGGTCGCCATGATGGGAGGCTACGCGATCACCGCGGTCCCGCCACGGGTCACACGCCGTCGAGAGTGCGTCCATTCTGCCTGCCGGCAGAATGGCCATCAGCCTCCGCCTCCACTATCAGCGGCGCTGAGCCACGGATCGGAAGTGGTCGAAGCCGCCGGCCGAATCCCACGAGGCCCCATCGACCAGAACGCGGGGGCCGTCCGCGCCGACCGCTCCCACCGAGCCGATCGAGAACCATCCTCCAGGAAGCTCTGCCGCTGGCGAGAAGGTGGCCGCCAGCGCATGATCTTCACCACCGGTCAAGATCAACGAGTACGGGTCGGTGTTGGTCGCGGCGGCTACGGCGTGCAGCGCTTCCGGCACGTCGAAGGCGTTGCGGTGGATATCGATCTCGACGCCGGAGGCGGCCGCCACATGACCAAGATCAGCCAGCAGACCGTCGGAAATGTCGATCATGGCGTGGGCACCGGCTCGGGCGGCGGCGGCGCCTGCGCCATAGGGCACCTGCGGTACCCGGTAAGCGTCCACGACGGCGCGAGGCGATCGAAAGCCACGACTGAGCACGAGCAGGCCGGCTCCCGCCCATCCCACGCGCCCGGTCAACGCGACCACGTCACCCGGCCGGGCACCGCCGCGGGGTACAGGCTCGACTCCGTCTGTGACGCCCAGCACCGTCACGGCCACGGTAACGTCGCGCGCCCGGGTCACGTCTCCGCCGAGGAGGGCCACGCCCGCTGCGGCGCACTCGGTCTGCAGGCCGTCGGCGAATTCCCGTGCCCAGGCCACCGGGAGGTCGCCGGGGGCCGAGAAGCCGGCAAGCATGCCCACCGCCCGACCACCCATGGCTTCGATGTCTGCGACGTTGACCGCGACTGCCCTGCGCCCCACGTCGCGTGCCTCGACCCAATCGCGCCGGAAATGCACACCCTCGACGAGCACATCGACCGAGCTGAGCAGGATGCCAGTGATCTCGATCGCCGCGGCGTCATCACCAGGTCCGATCAGCACTCCTGGAGCGTGGCTCACTCCGCCGGTCAGGGTCTCGATCAGCGCGAATTCCCCAAGCTCACTGAGAGTCTGCCTACTTGTCTGCGGAGCTACCGGCATCTCACAGGCTCCGGGGGTTCATCAACGCAGCGAACGATGTAGCGTGACGCACATCGGCGAGCGTACGCGGCCAGCGGCTGACGAAAGCGGATCGCCTCGGTGACGGCAACGAAGGAGTCCCGATGGTCGTACAGGCGTACATCTTGGTCCAGACCAATGTCGGCAAGGCGGCCGACGTCGCGCGTGCCATCGGCGCCATTCAAGGCGTGACGCTGGCCGAAGATGTCACGGGTCCGTACGACGTCATCGTTCGCGCTGAGGCGGCGAGTGTGGATGAACTTGGCCAGCTGGTGGTTGCCCAGGTCCAAGGCGTCCCCGGCATCACCCGGACAGTCACCTGTCCAGTCGTCCACATCTGAAGCTGCGCGCCTGCTCCGCCGCCGTGCTGGCCGCGGCGATAAGCCTTACGGCCTGCTCAGCTGTCGTGTCAGTGCCTGACCCGGCCCCGACCGGCGAGTCGGAGGGCGTTTGCACCGCACTGATGGGCGACTTGCCGGCGACTGTGCTTGACGGAAAACGACGAGAGGTCGAGCCGGGGCGTCACTCCGCCGCATGGGGTGATCCGCCGATCACCCTGCGCTGTGGAGTAGACAAGCCACCGGAGCTCAGCGCCGCCAGCGCGTGCTACGAAGTCAACGGGGTCGGCTGGTTTGCTGAAGAGGCGTCCGGTGGCTACCTGTTCACCACCATCGGGCGAACCGCCTACGTCGAGGTCGGAGTCCCATCGGAGTACGCTCCGGAAGCCAACGCCCTCGTCGATCTGGCCGCCACCGTCAACTCCCACGATCCCCTGGTCAAGCCCTGCCTCTGAGCGACGGGCAACGAAAATCTCAGCGGAGACCCATCGGGCGCCGCAGTGCCAGGGTGATCAGTCGATCGATCAGCGCTGGGTAGTCCAGGCCGCTGGCCGCCCACACTCGCGGAAACATCGAGTGAGTGGTGAAGCCGGGCATGGTGTTGATCTCGTTGATCATGATGCGGCCCTCGTGGGTGACGAAGACATCCACCCGGGCGAGGCCTTCACAGCCAATCGCCTCGAACGTTCGTACCGCCAGCGACCGCACCTCGTCTGCGACAGGCGCGTCGACCTCGGCCGGTACGACGAGCTCCACCTGCTCGTCGGCAAGATACTTTGTCCGGTAGTCGTAGAACCCGGACTCGTTCAGCACCCGAATCTCGGCGACCTCGCTGGCCACCGGACGCCCACCGTTGAGCGACTCCAAGACCCCGCACTCCAGCTCTCGAGCGCCAACGAAGCCCTGCTCGACGACCACCTTGGGATCAAATCGACGTGCCTCTTCGATGGCGGCTTCCAGCTGGCCGGCGCGGTCGACTTTGGAAATCCCGAGACTCGAACCGGCTCGGGCCGGCTTGACGAACACCGGGAAATGCAGCGCCGAGCACGCGTCCAGGGATGCCACCTTGTCCCGGACCCACTCACTGGGAGTGATGGCTACGAACGGACCGACCGGCAATCCCGACGCTGCCAGAACCAGCTTCATGTAGTGCTTGTCCATGCCGACCGCGCTGGCCAGCACGCCGGCGCCCACATAGCGGGTCCCCATCATCTCGAACAGACCCTGGATGGTGCCATCCTCACCGAATGGCCCGTGCAGCAGCGAAAGAGCCACGTCGACCGGACCAAGCTGCTCCAGCTCCGACTGAGCACGGACAGCCAGCTCGCTGCCTGCCACACCCCGTACCAGCATGGCGTCATGCGCGTCCTCGCCGAGCACGGGCAGGTGACCGTTCGTCTGATGCAGGCTGGCGATCGCCGTCTCACTCACCCGGACCCATCGGCCGGACGGAGTGATGCCGACGCCCACGACGTCATAGCGGTCGCGGTCCATGGCGGCCAGCACGGCCGCCGCCGTCAGGCAGGAGACCCCGTGTTCGCCGCTAGTGCCGCCGAAGATCACGGCCACCCGTGTACGTGGTGCCGAGGTCCCGGCAACCGGCCGATCGTCGCTCATGGCTTCCTCTCGCCGACGATACCGATCCGACACCTTACCGGGAGCGGCCGCCCAAGGGAGGAAGGCGCGCGAGACTGAACACATGACAGGACCCACGCCGAATGACCTTCGAGCCGAGACGCTGGCCGTCACTTCTGGCCGCCCGGAGCGCCAGGTCGATGCTCCCTTCAACCAACCGGCTGTATTCGCCTCGACCTACGTCGGATCACACCATCCTGACGACGGAGATCTTGGTTACGGTCGCTATGCCAACCCGACCTGGCGGGCCCTGGAGCGAGCGATAGGTGAGCTCGAGGGGGGTCGAGCGTTGACCTTTGGCTCCGGAATGGCCGCAGCGCACGCGATCGTCGAGCTCCTGCCGGCGAATGCGACCGTCGTCTTGCCGACGAACTGCTACCTCGGAGTCTCCGCCCTGATCGACCAACGGGCCGCGCTTCTCAACTGGACGGTGCGCCGGGTGCTGGTCTCCGACACTGCCGCTGTGATCTCGGCAGCCGAAGACGCGGACCTGCTGTGGATCGAGTCCCCCACCAATCCGACCATCGAGGTCGCCGACCTTCCAGCGCTGGCCGCTGCTGTGTCCGATACGGCGGTTGTCGTGGCCGATAACACTTTCGCGACGCCGCTGCTCCAGCAGCCGCTGACCCAGAAGGCTCATCTGGTGCTGCACTCTGCGACAAAGCTCATGTCCGGCCACTCGGACGCACTGCTCGGCGCCGTCGTGGTGCGGTCGGACAGGGATGATCTGTACGACCGGCTGGAATCCACTCGCCGAGTGCACGGCGCAGTCCCCGGTGTGATGGAGTCCTACCTGGTCCTCCGCGGCCTGCGCACCCTGGCCCTGCGCCTGGAGCGAGCGCAACAAAACGCCGCAATTCTCGCCGAGCGCCTGGATCGACATCCATCGGTATGCCGGACCCGCTTTCCCGGCTTGCCAAACGATCCCGGCCACGAGGTGGCCAGCCGTACGATGGCCGGCTTCGGCTCGCTGATGGCCATCGAACTCGCCGATGCGGCCACCGCCAACGCTTTCATCGACCGGCTGAACTTATGGGTCCACGCCACCAGTCTGGGAGGAGTCGAATCGACTCTCGAACGCCGCCGCCGCTGGCGAAGTGAGCTGCTCACCGTGCCGGAAGGTCTGATCCGAATGTCCGTCGGAATCGAACACGTCGAGGACCTTTGGACCGACCTCGAACAGGCTCTGGCGGTCAGCTAATCAGTACCGCTCGGGCTTGGCTGACCGGGACATCAGCGAGTCGATCATCTCTGGCGGCGTCAGCCGACCGGCGATCACCTCCGCCACCGCAGCCACGATAGGCATCTCCACCTGGTGCCTGGCGGCCAGCAGCTCGATCGAAGCACACGACTTGACGCCCTCGGCGACTTGACGGGTGGCCGCGGCGATCTCGGCGACGCTGTGTCCTCGGCCAAGCTCCTCACCGAATGTGCGGTTGCGTGACAACGGCGATGAGCAGGTGGCGACCAGATCACCAAGGCCGGCCAGACCCGAGAATGTGTGCGGATCCGCTCCCAGCGCCGCGCCAAGCCGGGCGATTTCGGCGAGCCCCCGGGTGATCACCGACGCGGTCGCGTTCGCTCCCAGACCCAGCCCGATCGCCATACCCACCGCCAACGCGATCACGTTCTTGGTAGCGCCGCCCAGCTCACAACCGACGACATCAGTGTTCGTGTACGCCCGGAAGCGGGCGGTATGGCAAACGGCCTGCAGCGCCTCAGCGGTTGGCAGAGAACTGCTCGCCACTACGCTGGCCGACGGTTGCCGTTCGGCGATCTCCCGAGCCAGGTTCGGACCGGTCACGACGGCGATCCGCTCGGCCGGCACTGCGGCGGCCTGCGCGATGACCTCACTCATCCGCAGCCCTGTCCCGACCTCGATACCTTTGGCCAGGCTCACCACGATCGCGCCCGACGGCACGGCCCAGTGGCTCAAGTTACCGCGCAACGATTGCGATGGCACCGCGAGCACGACGAAGTCGGCGGCGTCCATGGCCTCATCCGGTTCGCTGACAGCTCGCAGCCCTTCGGGGAGTGCAATGGTCGGGAAGTAATCGACGTTGCGGTGTTCGCGGTTGATGGTCGCGGCGAGCTCTGGCCGACGAGCCCAGAGCCGGACATCGTTGCCAGCGTCGGATAAGACCATGGCGAAACCCGTGCCCCAGGAGCCTGAACCCATCACCGCCATCCGGGCCCTGGTCACGATTTGTCGCTGCCCGGTCGTCCATCGAACTCCGCCCGCGGATCGAAACGCTTCGACGGCGGAACACGCCCACGCAGGTCGGCTACCAGGGCGGTGATCGCGTCCATGATCCGGTTCGTCGCTTCGATTAGGATGGTGGAGGTGAGCGGTGCGGAACGCAGATCATCGAATTCGACCGGATCGCCAGCTTTGAACCGGAGTGTCTTGAGTGGCAGCAGCCTAGGCAATCCGATCGTGGTGCCGGACATGATCTCTTGGGCACCCCACTGGCCGATCGGAATCACCGGGCACCCGGTCTGCAAACAGATCCGAGCGGCACCGGTCTTGCCCGCCATTGGCCACAGGTCTGGGTCGCGGGTAATGGTGCCCTCCGGATAGATGGTGACGGCCTGGCCGTCCTTCACGGCGCGCACCGCCGCAGCCAGGGCGTCCGCGGCGGCTGGAGACTGCCGCTGCACCGGAATCTGTCCGCACGCATGCAGTACCCGGCCGACTATCGGTAGGTCGAAAAGCGATGACTTGGCCAGGAACCGCGGCCAGCGCCCAGAAAAGGCCAGAAACTGGCCGACCGCCAACGGATCGGCATGGGAGATGTGATTGACGACGAAGATCACCCCGCCGGCCTGCGGAATCTTGTTCTGATCTTGCCAATCTCGCCTGGTCAACGGCCGGAGGATCGCGTGCAACAACCTTACCGTGCGGATCAGTGCCGGCTCTGCCGGCTCGGTGTTGACCTCCGCGAGGGGCCGCAGCGCGTCACGAGACTGGCGACGCTTCATGATCACCTTCTCTCGCTGGTGATGTCATCACAGCGCTCCGGCACTGAGGTGGATGAGCCGGCTTCACCCTACGGGATCTTCGTGGCAGCATCGCAAGATCATGGCAAGCAATGACCAGCGAGGAAGGTTGCAGCAAATCGAAGATCCGACGGGATCCAGATGCGTGGCGTTGGTGGCCTTGAAACGCACCGACATGGCGAAATCTCGGCTCACGATGGTGCCCGACCCACTACGCCGCCGGCTGGCCTGGACCATGGCGCTGGACACTTTGCGAGCGCTCACCGCCGTGCTTCCGGTGATCGTGATCAGCAATCAGCCGGAGTTGGCGGCCCGCCTGAGTCGCGAGCAGATCTCGGCGCGAGTTCTGGCCGAACCGGTGATCGCCGGGATGAACGCCGCATTGCGGCACGGCGAGAAGGCTGCAGCGATGGCGGGCTTCTCGTCCACATTGGCGTGTGTCGGTGATCTTCCGGCCTTGCGGCCGGACTCCATCCGAGCAGTGCTCGCCGCCGCGATCAATGGCGGGCGTGCATTTGTCGCAGACGCCTCAGGTACGGGGACGACGATGCTCATCGCCGCGGACACCGAGCTGGAGCCGCACTTTCAGGGCCGCTCAGCCGCCGGGCATCGGGAGTCGGGAGCCGTCGCACTCGGGGCAGCGGAGCTGGGCGGGCCGCTGGCGGACGCGCGCCGCGATGTGGACAGCGAAGTGGACCTGTACGACGCCTACTTCATCGGGCTCGGACCCTCCACGGCACAGTTGTTCGACTCGCAAGGGCGCCTAGGCCGGTATGAGCTGATCATGGCCGACGATGCCCACCCCGGCGAAACGCAGCACGCAGTGACGGCCGGCGGCGATCGCGTGACCATACCGGCAGGCGCGGTGCGCCGAGGGACGGCCGGACCCGGCCAACAACTGCATGCAGTCGTCAGTGATAGCCAGGTTCTGTCTGCCTGGCTGGAATGATCGCGTCAGCGACGCGCAGATTTCTTGGTTGGGGACTTCTTGGCCGAGGCGGCGGATTTGGCAGGCGCTTTGGCGGCGGCTCTCGTCGCGGCCGACTTATTGGCGGTCGCCTTCGTCGGGCTGCTCTTCCTGGCGGCGCTCTTCGCCGTTGCAGTGGTGGCCGGCGCCGCCTTTGCCGCTGGAGAAGTCTTCTTGGCTCCCACCTTCGGCAGTTTTTTGGCGCCGGAGACGTACGCTTTCAGATCCGCGCCAGCACGAAAGCGCGGGACGGCCGTTGCCTTGGCTCGCTTGCGTTCTCCGGTCCGAGGATTGCGCACCATGCGGGCGGCTCGAGAGACCTTCTCGAACACACCGAACCCGGTGATCGAAACCTTTTCGCCCGCTGCAGTTTTGCGAGTGATCGTTTCCACCACGGCGTTCAGCGCTTTGGCTGCCTCGGCCTTGCTGCCGTTGTAGTGATCGGCAAGGGCCTCGATCAACTGGGCCTTGTTCATAGCTTCCCTTCCCGCCTACGCGTACCAGGTCCGCGTCTTGGGCAGCCGTCCGCTACGCCTGCGGAACCTACGCTAGGGAAACTGCGGCACTCAGACAATCATCTCGACGACACATTTGCGTTGTGTCGTTGAAATCCCGACAAAAGAGGTCAGGAGGCAGCGTCC
>DATFOP010000245.1:0-30477 GCA_035265505.1 Propionibacteriaceae bacterium
GATGTGCAGCTGTCGACGGGTATGGCTCATCGGGTCCGGTTCCGCGTCGACGACGGCATCTTCAGCTCGATCGAGATCGATACGGCACCGGCCAGCGGTGACGAGCGTCTGTCCGGTGTCGTCCTGCCCGGTCTGGCCAACGCGCACAGTCACGCGTTCCACCGCGCCCTGCGCGGCCGAACCAACAGCCACGGCGGGAGCTTTTGGACCTGGCGGGACCAGATGTACGGGGTTGCCGGGCGCCTCAACCCAGACAGCTATCGTGACCTGGCCCGGGCGCTCTACCTGGAAATGGCCCTGGCCGGTATCACTGTCGTCGGTGAGTTCCACTATCTCCATCAGGGACCGGGAGGTGTTCCGTACGCCGACCCCAATGCCATGGGCACGTCGCTGATCGAGGCTGCGCAAGAGGTCGGGATCCGGATCACGGTCCTCGATGCCTGTTATCTGTCAGGAGGGCTGACCGGTGATGGCCACCAACCGGTGGAGGGGGTCCAGCAGCGGTTCAGCGATGGCGACCCCGACGCCTGGGCTATCCGGGTCGACGCGTTGCGGTCAGCCGAGCAGACCGCCGCCGCCACGGTCAAGATCGGTGCCGCCGCGCATTCGGTACGTGCGCTGCCGGCGGCTGCCCTGGCGCGGATGGCCGAACTCGTCGGGGACCAGACGATGCACGTCCACCTCAGCGAGCAGCCGGCCGAGAACGCTGCCACGCACGCGTTCTACGGCTGCTCACCGACCGAGCTGCTGTACCGGAGTGGACTCGTTGGTGCACACACCACGACCGTGCACGCCACCCATCTGACTAATCGCGACATCGCGATCCTCGGCGGCGCCAGAGTCACATGCTGTTTCTGCCCGACGACGGAACGCGATCTTGCCGACGGCATCGGACCAGCCCGGCGACTACTCGAGGCAGGCAGCCCGCTCAGTCTTGGGTCCGACTCGCTTGCGGTAGTCGACGGGTTCGAGGAGATCCGCGGTCTGGAGATGCACGAGCGCCTTCGCAGCGGCGAACGAGGACGCTTCAGGCCCGACGAGCTGATCGAGTCGGCAAGCCGCAGCGGGTACCGCTGCCTGGGCTGGACAACCGGCGGAGAGATCGCAGTCGGCGGCCTCGCCGACTTCGTCACCGTACGCCGCGACTCGGTGCGGACCGCAGGTAGCGCTCCGGATCAGATCGTCTTCTCAGCCACGGCCGCCGACATCGACCGTGTCGTCGTCGCCGGAACAACGATCGTGCGTGACGGCAGTCACCGATCCGGGCCCGTCGCACCCCTGTTGATCCGCGCCATCGACCAGGTCACCGGGCCGCAGCCATGAGCACAGTCGCACCGGCCACGGTCGTCACCGGTATAGGCGAGCTCGTCACATGTGACGGGACCGGATCGGACCAGCTCGGCTTGCGCCATCACGCCGCACTGGTCGCCGAAGGTGGGCGGGTCACCTGGATCGGCCCGTCGACCGAGGCGCCCGCCGCCGACCGTCGCATCGACCTCGGCGGCCGAGCGTTGCTGCCCGGCTTCGTCGACGCTCATACGCACCTTGTCTTTGCCGGCGACAGGGGAGATGAGTTTGCTGCGCGGATGGCAGGCCAGCCATACGACGGCGGCGGGATCGGCGTCACGGTGGCGGCGACCCGTGCCGGTTCCGATGACGAGCTGCGCCGTCTGGTCGTCGGGCGGGTCGCCGAAATGCGCCGGCAAGGAACCACAACGGTGGAGATCAAAAGCGGCTACGGGTTGAGAGTTGGCGACGAGGTGCGCGCGCTGCGGATCGCGCGGGAGTTGACCGCGGAGACCACGTTCCTCGGCGCCCACGTCGTACCGGCGGAGTACGCGACCGATCGCGCCGGGTACCTCGACCTGATCACAGGGCCCATGCTCTCCGCGGCGTCGCCCTATGCACGTTGGATCGACGTCTTCTGTGAGCCGCACTCGGCGCATGCGTTCACCGAGCAGGAGGCTCGCACCGTACTGGTAGCGGGTCGGCAGATCGGGCTGCTGCTGCGGGTGCACGCCAATCAGCTCGGCCACGGGCCTGGCGTCCAGCTAGGCGTGGAGCTGGGTGCGGCCAGTGTCGATCACTGCACCTACCTGTCCGCCACTGATGTTGACGCGCTTGTCGATGAACGCGATCGCACCGTCGCCACCCTCCTGCCGGGCGTGGAATTCTCCACCCGGTCGCCCTACCCGGATGCCGCGGCTCTGCTGCGGGCCGGAGCCTCGATCGCGTTGGCCACCGACTGCAACCCGGGCACCTGCTATTCATCGTCGATGCCGTTCGTGATCGCGCTGGCGGTTCGAGAGATGGGCCTGACGCCCGGGCAGGCCGTCTATGCCGCGACGGCGGGGGCGGCGAAATCCCTCCGCCGAACCGACATCGGGCAGATCCAGGTCGGTATGCGTGCCGATCTGGCTGCCTTGGACGCGCCATCGCACATCCACCTCGCCTACCGGGCCGGGGTCCCGATCGCGCGGACCCTCGACGTCTGAACCCGCGCCAGCTCAGGCCGCCATCTCTTCGCTAGCCCGTGCTGCAGGGGGCGCAGTGGCACTCCAGATGATCGCGGCGAAGTCTGCACCGTGGCAGCCGCCCTGGACACCACTGCTCACAGGGGTCTTTAAGGTGACGGCTACCTGACATCGGCCTGTGGGCCGCCATTCACCGTTCGTTTACCCAAAGTGATTTCTATGGTCAGCGTTGGCGAACTGCCAGCACTCGGCCACGGGCCGCGCTCGACGACGAGCGGCAACTCCGCGGCGTGAAATCGATGAAAGGATCATCGAGCGTGACTCAGCGTATGTTGAAGTTCGCGGGGGCAACCGGCGTGGTTGCCTCCTGCCTGCTCTTCTCCGCCTGCGGCGGACAGAACCAACCGAGCGCGACTGCAGGTCAAGGCAGCGACGGCGGGGGCCTTACGGGGTCGGTCTCGGTCGATGGGTCCTCGACCGTGGCGCCGCTTACCGAGGCGGCGGCGAGCCAGTACCGAGACGTCGAGTCGGGCGTCAACGTCTCCGTAGCGACCTCCGGCACCGGCGGCGGGTTCAAGAAGTTCTGCGCCGGCGAGACCGACATCTCCGACGCCTCTCGGCCGATCAAGGACGAGGAAAAGGCTGACTGCCAGAAAAACGGCATTGCTTACACGGAGGTCGTGGTCGCCAACGACGGCCTGTCGGTGGTAGTCAATCCGGAGAACGACTGGGCGAAGTGCCTGACGACCGCGCAGCTGAACAAGATGTGGAGCCCGCAGTCAGAGGGCAAGGTCACCAACTGGAACCAGATCGACCCGTCGTTCCCTGACCAGAAGCTCGCCTTGTACGGCGCTGGCACCGACTCCGGCACCTTCGACTACTTCACCGAAGCCATCAACGGCGAAGAAGGCGCCAGCCGCACCGATTACAGCCCCTCCGAGGATGACAACATCACCGTCCAGGGGGTCAAGGGCGACAAGGGTGCGGTCGGCTACTTAGGGCTCAGCTACGTCGAGGAGAACCAGGACGCGGTCAAGCTCATCGAGGTCGACGGCGGCGACGGCTGCGTGACACCGAGCAAGGAAACGGTGCAAGACAAGTCCTACAAGCCGCTCAGCCGGCCGCTGTTCATCTACGTGAAGCACGACTCGTACAAGAGCAAGCCTGAGGTTCGCGGCTTCGTTGATTTCTACGTGGAGAACGAGGATAAGGTCGCCGAAGAGGCCCTGTTCGTCGGGCTGACGCCCGAGCAGAAGCAGACCGCAAAGGACGAGCTCGCCACGCTAGTGAGCTGATCGCAAATGGCGACGACAACGGAGAAGGTGCCGCACGTGGGCCTACTCGCCCCGACCGGGAGTCCTGCGACTCAGCAGCAGGGTTCCCGGCCTGGCGGGGGATCGCCGCTGCATTCGTCGAAGCGGCATCCCGTGGAAGCGGTTGTCGGCTGGGTCCTGCGGGTCGCCGCGGGCCTGACCGTCCTGATCACGTTGGGCATCGTCCTGGCGCTGCTGATTCCCTCCATCGGCTTCTTCACCGAGGTGAGCGTCGTCGAATTTTTGTTCGGGACCCGCTGGGCGCCCCGCTTCGCTGAGGCTTCCTTCGGTGTGCTGCCCCTCATTACGGCAACGATCTGGACCACGGCCATCGCCCTCATCACGGCCGTGCCTCTCGGCCTCGGGGCCGCCGTGTTCCTGTCGGAGTACGCCCATCAGCGCCTGCGCAAGGTGTTGAAGCCGATTCTTGAGGTGCTGGCCGGGGTGCCGACGGTGGTCTACGGGCTGTTCGCCCTGTCGTTCGTCCAAGGCACCGTGCTGAAAGACACCTTGGGGCTGTCGACCGGTGCCTTCAGCGTCTTGGCCGCCGGCCTGGTGATGGGGGTCATGATCGTCCCGACGATCGCCTCGATCAGCGAGGACGCCATGTCAGCCGTCCCCCGCGACATGCGGCACGGCTCAGCGGCGCTCGGCGCCAACCGAATGCAGACCAGCCTCCGGGTCGTCTTCCCGGCGGCCCTCTCCGGCATCATCGCCGCGATCGTCCTCGGTATCTCCCGGGCCGTCGGCGAAACCATGATCGTCACCATCGCGGCGGGCAACCAGGCGCGGATCGTCACTGGGCCGCTGGAGCAGGGCCAGACCATGACCGGCTTCATCGCTAACGCGGCGCTCGGTGACTCCCGGGTCGGTTCGCTGCAGTACGACACCCTGTTCGCAGTCGGGCTGCTGTTGTTCCTGATCACGCTGCTGGTGAACTTCATCAGCATCCGCATTGTGCGCCGATTCCGAGAGGCTTACTGATGTCGGTTGCCACTGCTGCGAAACAGGCGCCCGTGCGGCTGGGCGGACGGGTCCACGGCAGCGAATTGAGCCCCCGGGCGCTGATCTTCCTGGTGCTGCTATGGCTCAGCCTCGTGATCGCCCTGCTGTTCCTGATCATCCTGATCGTTTCCACGCTCCTGGAAGGCCTGCCCCGCCTGGACTCGCGGCTGTTCACCGAGTACAGCGCCTCGACGCCACGGCGGGCCGGCGCCCGCGCCGCCGTCCTGGGTTCCTTGTGGGTCATCGGCACCACCGCGGTGCTGACGCTGCCGCTCGGTATTGCGGCCGCGGTGCACCTCGAGGAATTCGCCGACAAGAAGAACCGCTTCAACCGGCTGATCGAGCTGAACGTGCAGAACTTGGCGGCCATCCCGTCGATCGTCTACGGGCTGCTGGCCCTGGCGTTTCTGGCCCTCCTCGGCGTGCAGAACAAGAACATAGTGATCGCCGGCGCCTTCGCCTTGAGCCTGTTGATCCTGCCAGTCGTCATCATCACCACCCGCGAGGCGCTGCGGTCAGTGCCGATGGACATCCGCCAGGCGTCGCTGGCGCTGGGCGCAACGCCGCTGCAGACGGTCTGGCGCCAAACGCTGCCGTCTGCAGTTCCCGGGATTGCCACCGGCGCCATCCTGGCCCTCTCGCGTGCTCTGGGAGAGGCGGCGCCGCTGCTGCTGCTCGGCGCCCTGGTCTTCGTCAGCTATGACCCGAACGGCCTGCTGAGCGGCTATACCACCATGCCGATCCAGATCTTCAACTGGACGTCGCGGCCCCAAGCCGAGTTTCACGTCCTGGCCGCCGCGGCCAGCATCTTGCTGCTGGCAGTCCTCTTGGCCATGAACGGCGTTGCCATCTACATCCGGAACCACTACCAGCAGCGCTGGTGAGCGTGAGGACCATGCGATTATGACCAGCTTCAGCACCGCGCCGACACCCGATGTGGCGATCAATCTCGAACCGGCGCACCACCGCCGCGACCGTGACGCCGAGCTGTCGCCCCGTCCGGACGGCATCATGCGCTGCGAAGACGTCAGCGTCTATTACGACAAGTTCCGCGCCGTCAGCGGTGTGGACCTGGCATTCGGCCACAACGAGATCACCGCCCTGATCGGTCCCTCTGGCTGCGGCAAGTCGACCCTGCTGCGCTCGCTGAACCGCATGAACGACCTCATCGACGGTGCCCACGTGGAGGGCAAGATCACCTTCCACGGCGACGACATCTACCACAAGGCGGTCGACGCCATCGAGGTCCGCCGGCGCATCGGCATGGTCTTCCAAAAGCCCAATCCGTTTCCCAAGTCGATCTACGACAACGTCGCCTACGGGCCCAGGGTCACCGGCATGAAGGTGGATTCGCTGGACGACCTGGTCGAGGAGTCCCTCACCCAGGCCGCACTGTGGAGCGAGGTCAAGGACAAACTGAAGCAGTCGGCCTTCGGGCTGTCCGGCGGCCAGCAGCAGCGGTTGTGTATCGCCCGCACCATCTCGGTCAAGCCTGAGGTGATCCTGATGGATGAGCCGTGCTCCGCCCTCGATCCGATCGCCACCGGCCGGATCGAGGACCTCATGGAGGAGCTGCGGGAGCGCTACACCATCGTCATCGTCACCCACAACATGCAGCAGGCTGCCCGGGTCGCAGACCGCACCGCCTTCTTCACTGCGATGGCCGGTGATGCCCGCGGCGACCGCACCGGCGTGCTGGTGGAGTACGACAAGACGTCGAAGATCTTCGAGAACCCCGCCGACCGGCGGACGGAGGACTACATCACCGGGCGCGTCGGGTGAGCGGTCGCCACGACCAACCGTGAGCGAATGACCCCCCGCAGTGCCGATCAGCGCCGGCGGCCCGGTTTCGGCGCCGGGATCGCCCGGCGGCCCGGTTTCGGCGCCGGGATCGCCCGGTGGCCCTACCGGGTCGTGGCCGTCGACGCCACGACCGGTCCGGCGTGCTCGGCGCCAGCGCAGTCTTTCCTGGACGTCGGCGTCGAGCTGACGTGCTTCGCCGACGGGACGGCGGCACTGCTCTGCCTGAGCAACGAAGATCCGGCTGCGGTACTGGCGCCGACCGAGATGCGCGGCGTTGACTTCATCTGCTTCATCGAGACGGTGATCGAACTTTCCGCCGTGCCGATTCTCGTGGGGCTGACGCGTGATCCCTCCGGCCAACAGCGGGCCTACGCCGCCCTCGACCTCGGTGCCCGCGCCCTCGTCGCCCTGCCGGTCGGGTGTGACGAACTGAGCGCCTTGACCCAGCAGTTCGCCACCAGACGCCCGTCTTCCGCAACCGCGGGCGCACACCAGCACATCACCCTCGACGCCCAAGCGCACCGCGTCGAAGTCGCCGGTACCGCCGTCAACCTCTCTTCCATTGAACTCGCGACGCTCCGGGTTCTCTTCGACGCGGCGCCGAACCTCGTGTCGAAGGAAGAGCTCGTCGAAATCTTGTCGCCTGAACGTCGCCTGACCGTGGCCTATATGACGCGCGTTATCTCTCGCATCCGGTACAAACTGGGCGCCGCTGCCCCGGATCAGCCCCACTTCATCGAGACGGTCCAGTCCCTCGGCTACCGGCTCCGCAACTAATCCACTAACCAAGTACAGCAACGCCTCTCGGTTTGTGTGAGGCATCCTGACGCCAGTCCGCGACGCCATCAGTCGGATTCGAGCCCGACGAGATTGTCTGGCCCTCGCCCCACTCGACGGATTTTTCAACCTGGCCGCTCAAGGCAAACCCGGCAAGCTGATCGAGGCCGGCTCGACGGAGAAGATCTTCGCCAATCCCGATCAGAAGGCCACCGAGGACTACATGACCGGGCGCTTCGGCTAAGGGTCCTCACAGTGGAGCCACCTAAACTCTCTGCGTGAGCGCGAAGGCAGGGTGGTACCCGGATCCTGGCGGTGGACAAGGTCTATTCCGGTACTGGGACGGCAAGGCATGGTCGGCGGCCACATCGCCGAATCCGGCCGCGCCGCCACCTTCGCCAGGGCTGGTCAGCGCCCCTGGTCAGGCCTCGACCGGTTCATCGAGCTACGACGCCACCCAGGGGTACGGGCAGCAGCAGTACGGTGCGGCTAGTCCGTACGGACAGCAGTCCGGCGGTGCCTACGGCCAAACAGGTCAGCAGCCCCTCGGCGGCGCTCCAAGCGGCTACGCGAACTATCAGCAGATTCAGAAGAAGCGGTCGCCGATCGGTTGGTGGATCGCCGGTGGGGCGCTCCTGGTCGCCATCATTGTCATCGCCGTCCTCGCCCTGCGGGCGGTCACGGGTGGCGGCAACGTGACAGGTGCACCCGGTGGCCAGCCCTCGAGCGAGGTCTGTCCAGCCCAAGCAACCGCGACCCCAGCGCCCTCCGCTCAGCCGAACGACGGCCGAGTGCACGGCGGGCCGTTGTCTTATCCTCGGCTCGGCGCACCATGGGGGTCCCCGCAGATTGAGAATCGGGTGCCCTTCGGACGGGACGCATGGACTCAGAGTGTCATCGTGGAGCCGAATTACCAGCCCAACAGCGTATGGGTGGCGTCGATCCTGGTCGGCGAACTGCAGGCCGGCGACGGTTTCTTCACGCCCGAACAGGGTTCGCAGATCGTCGTGAAGTGCATCCTCGGGGAGTTCTACGGCGACAACCCGGTCCAGAGCGAGGTCAAGGTCAACGAGCAGGCCACGATCGACGGCCACGACGCATGGCTGGTCGAGTCTCACCTGACCTTCGACATCGAGGGCCTGGTCACGAAGGGCGAGACGCTGATCGTGGCTATCGTCAGCGCCTCCAACCGTTCCGGCCTTTACTACGCGTCCATTCCGGACACCACCCCCGAGCTGCTACCCGTCGCCCGCGAGATGCTGAAGGAAATCAAGGTCGACGGCTAGCAGCTGGCAAGGCTGTGCCGGTCCTTGAGCTCCAGCACGCGCATGGCGCTGGCAGTGATCAGTGTTGCTAACGAACGGTCTTCGCGAGCCCTCTCGACCAGAGCGCGGGCCGCCGCTTCCGCGATCCTCGGGTCGCCGATGATGGCCACATCACCGCCGGCTTTCAGGAACCGCACCAGCCGGGCCCCCGGTGACAGGTCCTGCATGGCCTGAGCCGCAAGATCATCCGAGATGATCACGCCGCTGAACTGTAGATCGCCGCGAATCATGGTTCGCAGGACCGCTGGTGAGAACGCCGCCCGCCGCTTGGCATCGATTCTGCGGTAGGTAGCGGAGGACACCATCACCATGTCGGCCCCGGCTTCCACTCCGTGCACAAAGCCGGTCAGCATCCGATCGCGCCGGCGGGTCACGCCGTCTACGACGTCGCTCTGGTAATCGGTGTTGCCTTCCACCAGGCCGAGACCCGGAAAGTGCTTGACCGCCGTGGCAATGTCGGCGTCTTTCATGCCCAACACGAATGCCCGCACTTTGGCCCCGACTCGCACGGGATCCGAGCCGAAACCGCGGCGCAGCTGTCCGATCGGCTGATTTCGGCTCCGCGCAGCCTCGGGAACGACATCGGCGACGGGCGCCAGGTTGGCGTCAATGCCGGCTCGCTTGAGTTGGCGTCCCCACCGGCTTGCCTTGGCGACCAGGGTGCGGTCGTCGTAAGCGGCCTGATCCACACCAGCCGGGATGGAATCGAATCCAGAGCCCTTCAGGCGCTGAACCAAGCCGCCTTCCTGATCGACGGCTAGTAGCGTCTCGGCTCCTTTCGGGGGCCGGGCGGCGCGACGCACTCGATGAGTGACGTCGGCGATCGTTGTCAAGGACGCCGTGCTGTTGCCGAGCAGGATCACGCTGCCGGCTCGTGTGCTGTTCAGGATGTCTGCCTCGGCGGTGGTCGGTCCTGCCGAGTTGATCCCCACCATCAGGAGCTGCCCCACTCGCTCCCGCAGGCTCATGGACCCCACCACGGCCGCGCACCGAGACCCGGTGCTGACTGACGGCGTCGGATGAGGCGTGGCGGTTGCCGACGTGGGGACTCGACCACGTGGGGATGCTGCGCTTGCGGCCGGCGGAACCGAACTGGTCGTTGATGGGCGGCCGCCCTGGGGCGGCAATGTGCACGCGGCCAGCATGGCCAGAGCGGTGACCAGAACAATATGGATCTGGCGGATCACCGACCGTAACCTGCGCCCGTACCCCATCGCCACCATCGTTTCACCAGGGCACCGTCGCACGGCGCCACTATCGTGTGGACCGTGGCGTTCTCGGCAGAAGTACTGTCGGCCGGCATGGGCGGCCACGCCGCTCTGGTGCCGCCGGAGGTGGCTGCGAGCTTCCCAACCAAGCGGCCGGCGGTGGTCGCGACGGTGAACGGCACTGAATACCGGTCGCGCCTCATGGTGTACGGCGGAAAAACCTATCTCGGTCTACGTAAGAACCTGCTCCGCCAGATCGGCGCCGTCGCCGGTGACACCGTGCAGATCGAGCTGGCCGAAGATCACACCGAGCGGGTCGTGAGCGAACCGCCTGAATTGCTGGAAGCCCTCGCCGCCAACCCCGCGGCGCGGGCGGCGTATGACGCGCTGGCGTACTCGCATCAGCTTGAGTACGCCCGCTGGATTTCGGAGGGCAAGCAAGCCGAAACCCGCGCCGCACGTACGGCCAAGACGATCCGACGGCTCCTGGGCTCATAGAGCCGCACCGATCATCGCTGTTTGAGGTCCAGCAGGGCGTTCTCCACCACCTCGGCCATGGCGGGGTGGATCCAGTACTGGTCACGCGCGACAGTTCGGGCCTGCGTGCCGAAGGTC
This sequence comes from Propionibacteriaceae bacterium, assembly GCA_035265505.1. Lineage (GTDB taxonomy): Bacteria > Actinomycetota > Actinomycetes > Propionibacteriales > Propionibacteriaceae > Microlunatus. Next base: position 10,521 of record DATFOP010000245.1, read on the forward strand.
ATCGCCTGAATGAGCGGTTGGATCAACGACGACGCCTGCGGGCCGATGATGTGCGCGCCGAGGAGCTGATCGGTCGTCGGATCTGCCAGCACCTTGACGAAGTGTGCGGTGTCCTCCATCGCCCATCCGTACGCGGTGTCGCCGTACTCGGCCCGTCCGACGCGGTAGGCCTGGTCCTGTTCCTGCGCCTTCTCCTCGGTCAGCCCGACCGCGGCAACCTGCGGGTTTGAGAAGACAGCGTGCGGAACGAACCGGTGATCGCTGCGGATCATGGCAGAGGGATTCAGGAGGTTGTACTTGACGATCCGCGCCTCCGCGTTGGCGACGTGCTTGAGCATGGCGTGCGAGGCGGCGTCGCCGAGTGCGAAGATTCCATCGGCGGTGGTCCGCTGATGATCGTCGACGACAACGAATCCGTCCTCATCAACGTCCACCCCGGTGGCTGCGAGATTGAGCATGTCGCCGTTCGGGACCCGACCGGTGGCCACCAGAAGCAAGTCCGCCTGAACCGTCGCCTCCGGACCGCCGCCAGTTCGGGCGGTGATCACAATCGTCCCGTCGGAGCCCTGCCTGACCTTGTCGACCGTCGTGTCGAGCAACAGTGTCGCTCGCTCTGAGAACAGTTCGGTGAACCGCGCCGACACGTCGCGATCTTCCTTACGCAGCAGGGCAGCCGACCGGTTGATCACCGTCACCTGGGTGCCCAGCGCGGAGAAGATGTGAGCAAATTCAGCAGCGACGTAGCCGCCGCCAATAATGATCATGGACTCCGGCAGCTCAGCGATCCGCATGACCGTGTCGGAGGTGTGGTAGTCCACGTCGGACAATCCGTCCAGATCGGGAATCACCGCCCGGCTACCGGCGCCGATGACGAACCGGTCGGCCGTGATCCTGTCGGACGATCCCACGTCCAGAGTGCGCGTAGCGACGAAGTGGGCCGGCTCGCGAAAGAGGGTGATCGACGGATCGTCCTCACGGAACTTCTGACCAGACGCCGACTTCGCGTCGATCCGCCCGAAGATGCGATCGCGGATGTCCGGCCACCGAGTGCGGCGCAGCTCAAGATCAACACCAAGACGCGCAGCCTGCGCTGGGATCCGAGCAAGATCAGCCGGGTAGACCAGCATCTTGCTCGGGATGCAACCAACGTTGAGGCAGATGCCTCCGAACGTGCCGCCTTCCACCATGGCAATCTGCAGATTCGCCAGCCGCCGACCGGGGATAGTGTTCGCCGATCCGCTGCCAATAATGCACAGATCAAAATGCTGCACGTGCTCATCGTGCCAGCCGATGACAATCGAGAAGCAGGGTGAGAACGCGGGTCCTCGGTCATATCTCCGGGGATACGGCGTCGCCGGCGTTGATGCCGGGCCGAAGCCGGAGGTAGTGCTGCCGTTCGGGTTCGTCGAAATGCTCGATGGCGTAGCGCAGGGCGGTGCGAGGCATCCGCGCGGCGTGCTCGTCGAGGAACTCCCGCAAGGCATTCCGGTCAACTCGCTTGCCTGCTTCTCGCAGTGACCAGCCGACGGCCTTATGGATCAGGTCGTGCTGGTCGGACAGAAGTAGCTCAGCGATCTGGAAGAGGTCGCGAGATTCTCCACTGCGCAGGAAGTGCTGTGTGCTGACCATAGCGATCCGCCGCTCCCAGACCAGGGAGGATCGAGCGAGGTCGTACAGCGGCGCGCGATTTCGAGCCTGCAGGTACCGGCCGACAATCGGACCGCAACTCACGTCGACCAGGTCCCAGTTGTTGACGTAGGCGGTGTGGTCGAGGTAGTCGCGGTAAACCTGGGTCCGCTCGGTCTCGGCGCCTCGCGTCGACCGCGCGGCCATGATCAGCAAGGCGAGCTGGCGCTGCTCGTGCACCGGACTCGTCAGCAAGGGCAACCAGTCTGAGCGCCGATAGATGCTCGTGGCGTACGGCTTCGCAAGCCTCCGAAGCTCGCTCAGCCGAATGCCGAGGAAGACGTCTCCCTCGCCGTATCCGCCCGGCTTGACCTGAAAGTAGCGGGCCATGCCCTGGGCGTAGGAGGGATTGGCGAGATCGTCGAGTTGGTCCACAACAGACCTCATGCGAGCAGCATCCCAGGTGCGCAAGCTTGATATGAACCGGTATCAACCCGTCCATGGGCTGTTAGAGTTGTTGAATTCCCAACTGGTCGGGGTGAACTGGTGAGCGTTCTCATCCCACCAGCCACCACGCACCGCACCGGACGCAAGACCATCGACGATGTGCTGGAACAGGCTCGGGGGGGCCTGTCAAGGCTCACCTCGGCACAGGCGCGCGAAGCATGGAGGTCCGGTGCGGCGTGGTGGACATCCGCCCTGCAGGTCAGCGGGCCGAAGGCGGCGTGGAATTCCTCAGACGCCGGCGTAGGAGTGCAGGCCGCTGACCAGCAGGTTGATACCGATGAAGTTGAACCAGAATGAGGCCAGGCCGACGATGGCGATCACCGCCGCGCGGCTGCCGCGCCAGCCCGCGGTGGAGCGGGCATGCAGGTAGCAGGCGTAGATCACCCAGGTGACCAATGCCCAGGTCTCCTTCGGATCCCAGCCCCAGTAGCGCCCCCAGGCATATTCGGCCCAGATCGCGCCGGCGGCCACGGTGAAGGTCCACAGCGGGAAAGCGAAGGCATGGAAGCGGTAGGTCAGCACGTCCATCCGCCGCACGCTGGGCAGCCGAGTGAGATAACCCCGAACCTGGCCGCGCTCCTCGGCCCTCTTCTTGATCAAGTAGAGGATGGCCATCAGACCGCCCACGTTGAAAGCGGCCCCGGCGATGGCGGCGGCGGCGATGTGGATGATGAACCAGACGGAGTGCAGGGCCGGCACCAGCGGGGCCACGGCGACGTAGAAGACGGTGACGGCGAGCCCGTTGCCGATTGTGGCTAACAGGGTCACCGGCAGCCCCAGCCAGCGCAGGCCGACTCGCCAGACCATGATCAGATACGCCGCCACGACGAACACCATGGCGGCCGTGGTGAACTCGAACATGTTGCCCCAGGGCGCCCGGTGGGCTGCCAGTCCGCGAAGCACGACGCCGCCCACGCTCAGGGCAAGCCCGATGATGGTCAACGCGACGCCGACTCGGCCGAACTGGTCGACACGCTTGCGATCGGCTTCCTTGGACGGGCGCGCTGCCGTTTGGCTGCTCTCGATCGGCGCCGCCGCCTGGGCACTCCTGGCGTTCTGCCCCGTTGTCACCGCGGCGAGGGCCGGTTCGCGCACCTCTTCAACTGAAACGTCGGCATCAACCCTTCGGGCGGTCGCCCACTCGGCAGCGTGGGCAAGCATCGCGAGCGCGTAGACGACCACCGAGGTTACGAACGCCAGGTTCGAGTAGTACTCCAGATTCACGTCGCACCCGATCCCTTCGATCCTTCAGGCAGCCCTGGTTCAGGCCTTGAGAGCTGATTGGCCAGCTCCGCCACGTCGTCGCTGAGCCCCGCTCGCGCGTCTGCCCGGTCCAAGCCGCCGACCTCCACCAGACTAGGGCCATCCTCCCGCTCGGAGATCTTGATCCACAGCCGACGGGGTCGCACGAACAGCGACAGGCAGAGGCCAAGAACCGCCGCACCGATAGCACCCAGCGAGATCGGCAGGCCAGGCGTTTCGCCGACCTGGACCTTGACCCAGCGGACCCAGCCGTCCATCTGGATGGACCCTTTGCCGTCTGGAAGCCGGATCAGGTCACCCGTCTGGAGCGCGAAACGGAGTGGGTCGCCGGTCTCGTCCTTGAACTGGGTGAGGCCGGTGGTGTCCAGCGAGTACACGTTCTCCGGGACGCCGGTCTCGACCTTTGGTGGTCCGTACCAGGCATTGAGGAACACCGCCGGGTTGAGCGCGTCGGGAAAGACCGAGCGAGGCCCCTGATCATCGACCACGGCGGTGGGCAGGAAGAAGCCCTGGAAAGCGAGCCGCTCGGGCCGCGCGTCGGGTGCCTTGATCGCGCCGGCCGAGCTGAAGTTGCCGTCCTGCGGCAGGAAGGCCACTGGACCTGAGTACGCGATGTCGCCATTGCCATCCTTCACCGTCACCTTCGGGGCGTAGCCGTGACCGATCAGGTGGACCTTGGTGCGGCCGACCTGGATGGGCTTGTTCACCTCGAGAGTGGTCGATCGCGGAGCGGCTCCAGGACGGTCGACCACCTCGACGTCGGCCGCGAACAGCCGGGCTGCTCCCCGCTGAACGCTGCTGGTTTCGAAGCGCACGCGGAAGTCCTTGACGGTGAGGCTGAAGGGCCGCAAATCGGAATCACGGAACGAAGCGCCGGCGGAGAAGTCGTCGTACTGAGTGATGTTGTTGGCGAAACCCTGGCCCACGACCACCAGGCTCGTGCCACGGAAACCGAAGAGGCTGCCGATGGCGACACCGAGGAGCAGGACCAGCAGGCTGACATGGAAGAGCAGGTTGCCCGCTTCCCGCAGGTAGCCCCGCTCGGCCGCCACCGATCCGTCGCGGATATCGACGCGATAGCGCTGCCGCCGCAACGTCGCCGCCGCTCGCTCAAGGAGCCGGTCAGTCGTGACCACGTCGGCTTTGGCGTACGCCGGGAGCCGCCCAAGGTTGCGGGGGGTCGCCGGCGGACGAGCCTCGAGCGCCTTCACATACACCGCGACGCGGGGGACGATGCAGCCCGCCAGCGATAAGAAGAGCAGCAGGTAGATCGCCGAGAACCATGGCGAGCTGTAGACGTTGAACATGCCGATCGAGTCGTAGATCGGCCCAATCCTTGGGTGCTCGCGGATGAAGTCCGATACCGCAACGGGCGAGACCTTGCGCTGCGGCACCAATGAACCGGGGATGGCGGCGAGGGCCAGCGCAAAGAGCAGCACCAGCGCCGTTCGCATGGATGTGAGCTGGGTCCACAGGAACCGAAGCGCGCCCCCCGGGCCGAGCGCTGGCAGTTCCGGACGCTGCGCCGGCTCGGCTGCCGGCGACACGCGAGTTTGGGTGTCGGTCATCAGATCGCCGTCTCGAAGGAGGCGGCCCACTGGCGCAGCATGCTGGTCAGCCAGTCCCACGCGCCGGTCAACAGCATCAGTCCAACCACCACCAGCAGCACTCCCCCAATGCGCATGATCATCTGCTGGTGTTCGCGGAAAAACGCCATCGCCCGCGACATGCGGGAGAACGCCAGTCCGGCAAGGACGAAGGGGATGCCCAGCCCGAGCGCATAGACGAAGCCGAGCAGTCCTCCACGGAGAGCGGTGCCCTCGTTGAAGCCGAGATTGACCACGACTCCCAGCGTCGGCGAGATGCACGGGGTCCAGCCCAGGGCGAAGACCATCCCGAGCAGGGGTGCGGCGGCGACGCCGACCGCGGGAACCCGGTGCGGCCGCAGATCACGCTGCCCGATCGGTAGCAGACCGGCGAAGATCAATCCAAGGGCGATGACGACCACCCCTAGCACTCGGTTGATCACCGTCCGGTACTCGTAGAGCGCCTGACCCAATGACCCGGCAACCACCCCGGTGATCACAAAGATGACCGCGAACCCGAGCACGAATCCAGTTGTGCCGAGCAGCATCCGGCTCTTGCGCTTGGGACCCTCGATGACCTCTGCCGCTCCCAGCCCGGTGGCATAGGAAAGATAACCCGGCAGCAGCGGCACTACGCAGGGTGAGAAGAAGGAGACGAGTCCGGCCAGAAGTGCCACCGGCAAGGCCAAGACCATGGATCCGCCAACGGCAGTCTCGGCCCAGCTGCCGATGTCCAAGGTGATCATCTAGCTGCCGCTCGCCACGTCGTCGATCATGTCGACCAAGGTGGTCTCGGTTATGGGACCGAGCACACGGGCGGCCAGCCGGCCTTCGCTGTCGATGATCATGGTCGACGGGATGGCGCTCGGCGGCAGTACCTCCGCGAAGTTCAACAACACCTTCCCCGTCGGGTCGAAGATCGACGGATAGCTGATCGAGAAAGCACGGGTGAAGGCGATGGCCTGTGCCGGGTCGTAGTCCTTGCTGGTGATGCCGAGGAACTGCGCGGTGTCCTTGGTCTGCTTGCTGGCCGCCTCCAGCTCCGGGGCCTCACTCCGGCATGGTGCACACCAGGATCCCCAGACGTTGATCACCAGCACCTTGCCGGGGTAGCCGCGACTGGTCAGCAGCTGTTCGGTACCGAGGGCGGGACCGGAAATCTCGGGCAACACCTGACGCTGTTGCGGAGCGATCCGGGTCAGATTGCGCTCGGTCTGCGGGAAGCCTGCTTGTCCAGCATCTACGCCCGCCTCCGCACAGCCGCTGAGCAACACCAGCCCCAAAGCGAGGAGCAGGGCGGAAAAGTGCTGGCGGGTGACACGACGGCGACGCTCCGGCGTGTCATTTCCCAGCACTTTGCTCCAGGGGCATTCAGGCGCCTGCGATGGACTTCTTCTTGGCAGGGCCGCGCAACAGGTCAGCGGCCGGTTCGCGGTAGGTCACCGAGGTCAGCCGGCCGTCGAGATAGGTGAAAGAGGTCACGCTTGCGAGCGAGCAGTCGCGCCGCCGTGGGTCGTGGATAAGACGCCGGCCTTCAGCGTTGCAGCGCGCCATCCAGATCGGCAGCTGATGGGAAACGATGACCGCCTCGTGCCCGTACGCCGCGTCGTGGGCGTCCTTCATCGCCGCTCGCATCCGAGCGACGATCGCCTTGTATGGCTCACCCCAGCTCGGCGTCAGCGGATTGCGGAAGTGCCGCCAGTTCTTCAGGCTCCGCAGGGTGCTGGGAAACGACACCTTCAGCCCCTCGAGGTAGTTCTCAGCCTCCAGGACGCGGCCGTCGATGGTCACGGGAAGATCCAGCGCCGCCGCAAGCGGCGCCATGGTTTCCTGTGCGCGTTCCAAGGGAGAGCAGCGCAGGTGCACGACGTCCCGCTCGCCCAGCTCATTAGCCACCCGTTCGGCCATCTCGCGGCCGACGTCGGAGAGGTGGAAGTCCGGTAACCGGCCGTAGAGGACACCGGCTGGGTTGAACACCTCTCCGTGGCGGACCAGGTGAAGCATTGTCTTCTGTGGGGGCATCGGGTCAAACCTTTGCTGCAGCGCTGGCGGCGGCGGGCAGCGCTGCGGTGATCCGGTTCATGGCACCATCATCGTGCGCGGCAGACAAAAACCAAGCCTCGAACGCACTGGGGGGCAGGTAGACGCCGTCGTCCAGCATCGAGTGGAAGAAGGCGGCGTAGCGGGAGATCGATTGGGTGGCCGCGGTGGCGTAGTCCGGTACGGCGGTCACGTTCTCCGACACGAAAAAGACACTGAACAAGTTCCCGGAGTTTTGGATGACGTGCGGAACACCGGCTGCGCTAAGGACACGGGCAATCTCGCTCCGCAGCCGCGCCGAGGTGTCATCGAGGCAGGCATAGACATCGTCGGTCGCGAGGCGCAATGTCGCCAGACCCGCGGCGGTGGCGACCGGATTGCCGGACAGCGTGCCTGCTTGGTACACCTCGCCCACTGGAGCCAGGTGCTGCATCAGCTCGGTTCGGCCGGCGAAGGCAGCCGCGGGAAACCCGCCGCCCATCACCTTGCCGAAGGTCATCAGGTCGGGTTCGACGCCGTCCAACCCGAATTGGCCGGAGTGGCTGACTCGAAAGCCGGTCATCACCTCGTCGGAGATGAACAGTGCACCATGCGCATGCGCAATCTCCGCCAGAAAGGCGTTGAATCCGATGCCGGCCTCGACGGCGGGCGGAATGACGCCCATGTTGCCCGCCGCCGCCTCGGTGATCACTGCGGCGATCTGATCACCGTAGGTTTCGAATGCCTCCCGTACCGCGGCCCGGTCGTTGTAACTCAGGACGATCGTGTCCCCCGTGGTCGCCGAGGTGACGCCTGGCGTGCCGGGGATGCCCAAGGTGGCGACGCCAGAACCGGCAGCGGCGAGCAGTGCGTCCACGTGGCCGTGGTAGCAGCCAGCGAATTTTATGATCTTGTCCCGGCCGGTGATGCCCCTGGCCAGGCGGAGCACCGACATGGTCGCCTCGGTGCCGGAGTTGACCAGCCGGACCTGCTCGACGGGCGTCCGCGCGACGATCTCGGCGGCAAGATCGACTTCCGCAACTGTCGGCGCCCCGAACGAGGTGCCCCCCGATGCCGCCCGGGCGACAGCCGACAGAACCTCCGGATGGGCGTGGCCCAGCAGCATCGGTCCCCAGGAGCACACCAGATCGACCAACTCGTTGCCGTCGACGTCGTAGAGATACGCGCCATTGGCCCGAGCGATGAAGCGCGGGGTTCCGCCGACCGACCGAAAAGCACGAACTGGGGAGTTCACGCCGCCCGGTATCACGGTCTGGGCCCTCGCGAAGGCCGCGGCCGAGTTGCTGTCGCGACTCATGAGCGTCGGCGATGGGCCCACTCGAGCGCCCAGTAGGTCAAAACCACGTCCGCACCAGCGCGGCGGATGGAGGTCAGCGCTTCGGCGACCGCAGCATCCCGGTTGATCCAGCCGTTGGCGGCTGCGGCCTCGATCATCGCGTATTCGCCCGAGACGTTGTAGGCGGCGACGGGGACGTCGACCGCCTCACGGACGGCGCGCAGCACGTCCAGGTAGCCGAGGGCCGGCTTGACCATGATGAGATCGGCGCCCTCGGCGACATCGAGGGCGACCTCGCGGAGCGCCTCACGGACGTTGGCCGGATCCTGCTGATAGGTCTTGCGATCACCGACCAGGGACGAGGCGACCGCTTCCCGGAAGGGACCGTAGAGGGCAGAGGCGTACTTCGCGCCGTAGGCCAAGATCGCGGTATCGATCGCACCGGCAGCGTCCAACGCAGATCGGATAGCGCCGACCTGACCGTCCATCATGCCGCTGGGCGCGACGACATGTGCACCGGCTTGCGCGTGCATGACCGCGATCTGGGCATAGATCTCGACTGTGGCGTCGTTGTCCACGGCGCCCGATGACGCCAACACTCCGCAGTGGCCGTGATCAGTGAACTCGTCCAGGCAGATGTCCGACATGACCAGGCAGTCGTCGCCGACCTCCTCGCGAACCGCCCCCAGCGCGACGCTGAGGATCCCCTCCGGGTCGACGGCGGCCGATCCCCGGGCGTCCTTGTGCGCCGGAATGCCGAAGATCATCACGCCCGCCAACCCGGCGTCGGCCGCCTCGACCGCTGACTTGCGCAAGCTGTCCAGCGTGTGCTGCAGGACCCCGGGCATGGACCGGATCGGCCGCGGCTGACTCAGCCCCTCGACGACGAACAGGGGCAAGATCAACTGCCGGGGCTGCACGCTGGTCTCGGCCACCATCGCCCGCATGACCGGCGTGGTACGAAGGCGCCTCGGCCGAGTGATCATCAACGGCGAATGATCATCAGGGCCGGGTGCGGCGCACGGGAGGGCGGCGCTGCGAAGGCTTCAGCACCGGCTCACCAGCAGCGATCAAGCCGTCGCGGCGAGTGGCGGCGAAGCTCGCCAAAGCATCAGCCAGCTCAACCACCGACGGCTTGGCAGCAATGACGTCGACGCGGAGCCCGTGTTCCTCGCAGGTCTTGGCGGTGGCCGGGCCGATCACGGCAACGATCGTCGACGGATGCGGCTTTCCGGCGATACCGACCAGGTTGCGTACCGTCGAGGAGGAGGTGAAGACCGCGGCGTCGAACTTGCCCGTCTTGATCGCTTCGCGCACCGACGCGGGCGGCGGGGCGGCTCGGACGGTGCGGTAGGCGGTGACGTCTTCCACCTCCCAGCCGAGTCGCTGGAGTCCGGCCGCCAAGGTCTCGGTGGCGATGTCGGCGCGCGGCAGAAAGACCCGATTGATCGGATCGAGAACGTCGTCGTACGGCGGAAACTCCGCAGCGAGGCCGGCCGCGGACTGCTCGCCGGAGGGCACCAGGTCAGGCTCGATGCCCCAAGCCTGCAAGGCGTGCGCCGTCACGTCACCAACCGTCGCGACCTTGAGACCGGAGAAGGCGCGGGCGTCCAGTCCGTACTCCTCGAACTTCTCCCGGACGGCCCGCACCGCATTGACGGAGGTGAAGGCAACCCACTCGTAGCGACCCTCGACCAACCCGCGGACGGCCTTCTCCATCTGCAGCGGGCTGCGCGGCGGCTCGACGGAGATGGTGGGCACCTCCTCGCTGTGCGCGCCGTAGGTCCGCAACCTGGCCACCATCGGGGCAGCCTGGTCGCGGGTCCGCGGTACGAGGACCCGCCAGCCGAAGAGCGGCTTGGTTTCGTACCAGCTGAGCTCCTGCCGCTGCTCGGCGGCGTTGCCCATGATCACGTGCACTGGATCGCCGGCCGGCGGGCGAACCGCCCGCACTGCTGTCACCAACTCAGCCAGGGTGGTGCTGATCGTCACCTGCTCGGTGCTGCCACCGTGCAGAGTTGCCAGCACATGGTCGTCGTCGGGCCGGCCGGCGGTCCGCGCCGCCTCCACCAATCCGGCGATCATGGACACCACGGTGCTCACCACGACAGTCGGCACCATCCCCCACTGAGAGGTGTTGACCTTGTTGAACTTGCCGTCGGTCACGGCTGCGAAGTGGACCCCGCCGGCGTGAATGAGGTCGATCCCCGCATACTCCGGCACGGCGGTCAGGCTCGACACTCCCGGCACCACCTCGAAGTCGATTCCGCCGCGGACGCAGGCGGCCGCCTCGTCGGCCACCGCGTTGTCCAGGAAAGGATCGCCGCTCACCAGCCGGACCACCCGACGTCCAGCAGACGCATACTTGATCACGATCTTCGCCCGAGCCGACGGGGTGAGCGGCTTTCCCGCCTCGGACAGACCCAGGGTCGAAACCTCGGCTCCTTCGCCCAGCGTGATCGCCGGGTGCGCCAGGATCTCGGCTTGCCGCTCGTGGTCCAAGATCACCGCGCTGGCATCGGCCAGAGCGGCGATGGCACCGAGGGTGAGCAGATCGGGATCACCGGGACCGGTGCCGACGAAGATCACCCGTCCACGAGCGGTCGGCGCGGGGGGATTTGCTGAAGACATCTGGCTGCGGGACTTGCGTACCGACGGTGTGCTCACTGACAGATCTCGCCGTTCTATTGTTCGGCCTCGGCACCCGGGCGCCGAGAGCGTTGTAGGTCGCGCAACTCCGCCAGAACCGAACGTCCGGTCGCCGCCCCGTAAGCGGCCGGATCCGACGTCGAGCCGCGCACTTCGAGGCGAAGTGGTGGGCTCTTGGCCGGTTCTGACAAGCTGCTCGATAACGTTCTCCCAATAACGGCGGCCAGAGTCAAATCGACGCTTGTATCACGGACAGATTTGACAACAGCACGCGCACCCACCGGTGCTGTGCAGCCGGCCTCGAGGGCGGCGAGAAACCCCCGCTCCGCAAGGGATTCCGCCCGGGAGTGTGGATGATCGAGGGTCGCTACTGCGGTGCGCAGATCGGGGCTCAAGCCCCTGGAGACCTCCAGAGCCAGGGCCCCTTGACCGGGCGCAGGAAGCATCTCTGCCGGACTCAATACTTGGGCCGGTAGCCCTCTGACAACGATGTCTGAGTTGTCAGATTCCTCCAAACTCGCGTAGCCCAGGCGACGTAGCCCGGCCGCCGCCAGCAGCACCGCGGTCACTTGCGCGGTCGCGACGAGATCCAGGCGCGTACCGACGTTGCCGCGAACCGGAACGATCTCCAGCCGGATGCCTCGGCGGCGCGCCCAGTCCAACATCTGCAATGCTCTGCGGGGAGCTCCGGTGCCGACCCGGGATCCGTCTTCGAGCTCGTCGAGTCGGCATCCAATCAGGACGTCGCGGCTGTCCTCGCGCTCGGGGATGGCGATGATCTCAAGATCATCCGGCTGCAGCGTAGGCAGGTCCTTCAGCGAGTGGACCGCGAGATCCACCGAACGGTCGCGGAGCGCCCCGCGGACAGCGGTGGCGAAGACACCGGTGCCACCGATCTCGGTCAGTTGGCGGGAGTCGACGTCCCCCGCCGTGGTGATGCCGACGAAAGTCGACCTCACCCCGTGTGCCGCAAGCAGTTCCGCGACGACATCGGCCTGGGCGCGGGCCAGGGGCGACTTTCGGGCACCGATCCGTAGTTCAGTAATCACCACTCAGCAAGACCGCCGCACTTCGTCCAGGGGCGTCATCGGGGCACGTCGGTCGCCATCACCGCCGCCACCGACTGCGGGTGCAAGGCGAAAAGCTCCCGTAAGGCGGCCGCATAGTCGAGCGCGTCCGGATCCGCTGCCAACTCTTGAACTCGTACGGTCGGCTGGTGGAGCAGCTTGTCCACGATTCGCCCAACCGTCCGCTGAACCTCCGCTCGTTCCCGAGCACCGAGGTTGGGCAACTTGCCATCGAGCCGAGCCAGTTCGGCAGCGACCACGCTGGAGGCCATGGATCGCAAGGCGACAACAGTCGGCGCCACCTGGGCCGAACGGCGAACACTGAGAAAGCCAGCGACCTCTTGCCGGACCAGGTCGCGGGCGAACTCCACTTCAGCTCCTGTCCCGCTATCTTTCTGCTCTGCTACGAGACGCTCGAGGTTGACCAACTCGATCCCAAGGTGGGCCACTGCGGGTTCGACATCCGCCGGCAGGGCGAGGTCGACCACGCCACTTACTGGCGTATCGGCAAGATCTGCCGCGGTGATCGCCACCGTCTTGGCACCGGTGCAGGTAACCAGCACGTCGGTCCTCTTCAGCGCACCCGAGAGCTCAGACAGCTCCACCGCCGCTCCGCCGACGGCTGCGGCAAGCCGCTCAGCCCTGCTCAACGTACGGTTCGCACAGGTGACTGCCGCACCGGCGTCCGCTGCGGTGCGGGCGGCCAGACCGGCCATGGCCCCGGCGCCCACCACCAGCACCCGCTGACCAGCCAGATCGCCGCCATTGCGGGTCAGCAGGTCGTAGGCCGCGGTAACAAGCGAGCGTCCCGCCGAACCGATGCCGGTCTCGGAGTGCACGCGCTTCGCCACCCGGATGGCGGACTGGAACAACGTGTTGAGTACGGTCCCGACGCTGCCCACAGCCTGGCAATGGGTGAGCGCTGCCTTCACCTGCCCCAGCACCTGACTTTCGCCGACCACCACCGAATCCAAACCCGAGGCCACCGAAAAGGTGTGCGCCACGGCGCCTTCGTCGAAGTACACCGCACACACGTCCTGCAGGTCTTCCAGCGTCATGCCGGCAAAGTCGGCCAACGTGATCGAGATGTCGTCCAGGGCGCCGTGGAATCGCGACACCGCGGCATAGATTTCGGTCCGGTTGCAGGTCGACAAGACGACGGCTTCGTCGATGTGCTCACTGGCGAACAGCGCGTCCACCAGCTTGGTCGAGGTCGGTGTGTCGAGAGCAAGACGCGCGAGAACATCGACCGGCGCGGTCTTGTGCGACACACTCAGGGCAAGGATGCTCATCGCAGAGCTCCCGGGTCATCCACGCGGGCGCGTTGCTCATGGTAGGCGAGAATCTGGAGCTCCTGGCCAAGGTCTACTTTGCGCACATTCACACCCTCCGACACCACGAGCACTGTCGGGGCGAAGTTGAGGATACTGGTAACGCCGGCGTCGACGAGCCGGTCGGCGACTGCCTGTGCGGCCTCGGCCGGTGTGGCAATCACGGCGATGGCGGCCCCTGTGCTGCCGACGACGTCCTCGAGTTCCGCGAGATCGCGAATGGCCAGCCCGTGAATTCTCTTGCCGACCAGGTCCGGAGCCGGGTCGATGAGGCCGACGACACGGAAGCCGCGGGAGTAGAAACCGGAATAGTTGGCGAGCGCGGTGCCGAGGTTGCCCAGCCCGACGATGATCACCGGCCAGTCATACGTCGATCCGACCTGGCGGCCGATCTGCAGCCGGAGGTAGCCGACGTCGTAGCCGACGCCGCGTCTGCCGTAGGAGCCGAGATAGGACAAGTCCTTGCGCAGCTGCGCCGAGTTGACCCCGGCTGCCTCGGCCAACGCCCCGCTTCGGACCGTGCTGATCCCCGCGTCGGCGAGCTGGTTCAGCACGCGGAGATACACCGGCAGGCGGGCGATCGTGGCGTCCGGTATCCCCTTGCTCGGGCCGGCGTCGAGCTGGCGCAGGACGCCATCGTCTTGCGGGCCCAGCTCGGGGTTCGGAGCCTGTCCGAGAGCGCCAGCGTGTCGAAGGGGCGAGCCGGAGGCCTGTCGGGTGTCGGCGGCGGTCACGCAACTCCTCGGTCAACGGCCCTGCGCAGGCGAGCTACTTTCACTCTAGGAGCTTGTGAAGGGGTGCACAAATACCGTCAGGCTCGGAGCGCCGCGCGTAGCCGGTCCGGATCTACTCGCCAGAAGTCGTGCTGGCGGCCGTCGACGAAGGTCACGGGGATCTCGTCGCCGAAGCGTCGTTTGAGCTCCGGATCGCGGTCGACGTTGCGCTCCTCGTACGAGTCTCCCGTCTCTGCGCAGACGGCGTCGATCACCTCGATCGCCTGCTCACACAGGTGGCAGCCCGGCCTGGTGAGCACGACGACCCTCGGTTCATCGCTGCTGATCGACATCGTCAGGAGGCCCCGACCGCCGGCTCCGGCTGCGCATCCAGCAGGGTGTGCCGCAGCACGCCCTTTTGCACCTTGCCGGTGGCCCCTCGAGGTAGCTCGTCCACGAGCCGGACCAAGCGAGGGCGCTTGAACTTGGCCAACCGCACCGCACAGTGCGCTTCGACCTCCTCAACGGTGATAGCGCTCCCAGTCACAAAAGCCACAACCTGCTCGCCCGTACGAACATCGGGCCGGCCAACCACGGCCACGGAGTCGACCCCGGCGAGTTCGGAGATCGCTTCCTCCACCTCGGCGGGGTAGACGTTGAATCCATTGACGATGATCAACTCGCGGGACCGATCGACCAGGAAAAGCTCGCCTTGGGTGATGTAGCCGATGTCACCGGTGCCGAACCACCCGTCGGCATCCGGGCCACCCTCGCCCGACGGCCAATAGCCCGAGAACAGATTCTGGCCACGAATGAAGATCTCGCCCGGCTCGCCGGTTTCGCTCCCATCACCGATCCTGGCCTCCACGCCCGGCAACGGACGGCCGACGTGGCCGTGTCCGAGCAGCGGACCGCCCAGTGTCGCGGATACGCCGGGACCGGCCTCGGTGAGCCCGTACCCCTGTTCGACCCGTAAGCCAGTGCGCTCGGTGAACGCCACCCGGAGATCGTCGGGCAGCGGCGCGGCACCCGAAACGACGGTGGTGACGGCACCCAGCCCATCGGCCAGACGATCCGAAGCCAGGATGCGGGTCAGCAGAGCCGGCGAAACGGGCAGATTGGTGACGCCCTCTTCCCTCAGGATGTCGGAGAAGCCATCGGCAATGCCGTCGACCACCACCAGCCGGGCACCGCCCCGCAACCAGCTGCCCAGGACAGCGTTCAACCCATACACGTGAAACAACGGCAGCACCGCGAGGATCGTCGCCTCTGAATTGACGATGCCGAAGCGGGCGATCTGCTCCAGGTGGCTGAGCAGAGCTCGGTGGGTCAGCATGGCGGCTTTCGGCCGGCCGGACGTACCGGCGGTGTAGAGCAGCACCGCGAGTGCTTCACGATCTTGAGGTGAGCTGACCTCGCCGCGCCCGTTTTGTGCCAGGGCGCGGAATCCTTCCCGGGAAAGTCCGACAAGGTGGACATCGCCGAAATCGACACTGCTCAACTGGTGGTCGGGTGACACGAAGAGAACCCGCGCGCCGCTGTCGTGCAACATCGCGCTGACGTCGTCGGCGGTTGACTGAGTGTTCATCGGCACCGCGACGTAGCCAGCGCGGAGCGCCGCCAGGTACGCCACCACGAACTCGATGCTGTTCTGGCCCAGGATCCCGACTCGGTGTCCAGCCACCAGGCCGTGAGCCACCAGGCCGGCGGCCACGGCAGTGATCTCAGTGTCGAGCTCAGACCAGGTGAGGGTTCGGCGTACGGTTCCCGGCTGGACAATCGCAGTGGTGTCCGGGCGCCGAGCCGCTTGAGCCGCGACAACTTGGGCCACATTGGTGAAGGGCGACCCGGCCGAGATGGCGGCGGGTTGCAGCAGCTCCACGCGTGAAGTTTGGCACAGCGCTGCGCCGTAGGGTTGATCGCGTGGTGGGGCGCGGCAGGCGACGATCGACGCCGGAGGAGTCCGCGGCCACAGAAGAGGTCGAGTCACTGCCTGGCGTTGAGGCATCGGCGGTCGAGGTCGACCAGACCAGTCCACTGGCAGCGGCCGGGCCGGCCGTCGAGCTGGAAGACCAACCCGCAGCGGCCAGGGCAGAGGCCCTGATCAGGGCCGATCCGTCCGCGGCGGCCTTCTTCGACCTGGACAACACGGTCATCCAAGGGGCATCCCTCTTCCACCTCGCCAAGGGGCTCTATCGCCGAGACTTCTTTCCCACCCGGGTGATCCTCAAGGGGCTGTGGCTGCAGGTGTACTTCCGACTCGTCGGACGAGAGAAGCCGCAACACATCGAGGACGCGCGCACAGCCACGTTGGGGTTTATCGCCGGCCGGCGGGTCAGCGAGGTGGAGGAGGTCGGCCGGGAGATCTATGAGGAGTCGATCGCCGCCCGGATCTGGCCGGGAACGCGGGCGATCGCCCAAATGCATCTCGATGCAGGTCAGCAGGTGTGGCTGGTCACGGCCGCACCCGTCGAGGTGGCAGGCATCATCGCCGCTCGGCTGGGTTTGACTGGTGCGCTGGGGACGACCGCCGAGCACCACGATGGCGTCTACACCGGGCGGTTGAAAGGTGAGCTGCTGCACGGCACGGCCAAGGCGGAAGCGGTACGTGCCCTCGCCCACGAACACGGACTTGATCTTGCCCGCTGCTGGGCCTACTCGGATTCCTACAACGACCTGCCGATGCTGTCGCTGGTTGGCCATCCCTGCGCGATCAATCCTGACGGGCGCCTGCTGGTCCACGCCGAGGAGCACGACTGGGCGATCCGCGACTATCGCTCCGGTCGGAAGGCGGTCCGCCTGGGGTTGGTGGGAGCCGGCGCTACGGGAGCAGCGGCGGGCGCGGTCGCCGCGAGCCTCGCCGTGCATCGCGCACTGCGGCGCTGAGGAGTTCAGCCGCGCTGCCGTCCGAGGACGATGATCAACGCCGCGGCACCGAGATAGAGCGCGTAGCCGAAGAAGCCCAGCACGGCCAGAGCTTCGGCCACACCGCTGTGGCTTCGGGTCACGCCCAGGATGATCACCGCGACGGCCAGCAGCGTGAGCGCGCCGGCTCCGACATAGAGAAATCCCCGCAGCTGGACCGGATCGGACATCCGACTGCCGCCGCCGACGCGCCGGGGCAACAGGGCGACGCCAACGGAGAAGGCGGCGGCGGCAATCAAGATCAACGCCAACGCCCAGAACACAAGGTCAGAGTAGATGGAAAGGCCGAGAGGGCTCCTGATCGCTTCGCAAGTCGACTTTCGGGGCTTGGCCAGGCCGAATCTCAGTCAGTCCGGCTGGTACGCCTCACCGTCCGGACTGGCGATCACCACGGTGTAGCCGTCGGGATCGGAAATCCAGATCTCACGGTGTCCTGGACCGTTCCCCTGCCCTTCCGGTGGGTTTCTGTGTGGCCGCCGAACGACGGGGGCTCCGAGCTGCTCCACACGATCGACGACGTCGTCGAAGGCGGCGACTTCTCCGAACCAGAGCAGAACTCCGTTTCCTACCTCCCGGGTCGGATCACCGATCTGCCCGTGGTGGTGAGCGGTCTCTCGCTGATGCAGCTGCAGGACGAGAGTCCCGTCGGACAGCAGCCGCTCGTACTCGGGACCGCCGTGGTCACTCTGCAGTCCGAGAAGCTGCTGGTACCAGTGGCTGGAGGCTTCGACATCGCGAACCGCGATCATCGTCTGCGGCTGTGCCCGGCGGGCGGGAACGACGATGCCGATCCGGTTTCCAGCCGGGTCGTCGACCTCGACGAGCCAGCGCTCGCCGTTGTCGAGCGTCGGGTGGCCTTGCACGGTGCCACCGCATGCCACGACATTCGTCAGCGCGCGCCGAAGCTCGTTCGCCGAAATCCAGAGGACCGGTCCGCCGGCGAGGGCAGGCTTCACCTCTGTCGTGAACTGGCCGATCATGCCTGGCGCCTCGAAGCTGCCGTACCTGAGCTCAGCGGACCAGCCGAACACCCTCTCGTAGAAGGCCGCCGAGCGGGCGAGGTCGACCGCCGGAAGCTGCAGGTAGCCGATCTGACCGTGCGGCGTGCGCGGGCCCGGCGCGCTCTGATCATGGTCATTCATCGGTGCTCCTGTTCATCGTGGTGGGAAGCGCTGGGGACTCGGTGATCAGGAGTCGATACGCCGAGCCGGCGAACCACTCCTGATATTGCTGGCTGGTCCAGTGACGCTGTCGGGTGAGTCGGTCGTAGACCGCGGGATCCATCAGGATCCATATGGTGTCGATGGCCTCACTCCGGGTGCACCCGGTTCGCAGCGCAGCCTTGGTGATCATGGTGTCGACCAGCCATCGGGCCGTTTCGGCTCGAGAGGTGATCATCTGGTTGGCCAGGCGCGTCAGTTCGGCGTCGGCGGAGGACCCTTCGAACAACGCCAGCACCAATCCGGCCGATCGGTCCTGCGCCGGTCCTATGACCCCGGAGGCGATCATGAGGAATTCCTCGACTGTCGGAGCATGCGCGGCGGCGCGCGCCCAGTCCCGATCGAGAACGGCAACGTGCTCGTCGTCGCCTGCGATGGCCACATCGATGGCTGCTTTGAGGACGCGGGCTTTGGTTCCGAAAAGCGCCTCGACCATCGGCAAGGAGACCTTCGCCTCGCCGGCGATCGCTCGCATCGTGGTTCCCAGATACCCGCGAGCGAGGAACAGGGCCGTTGCGGCGCTCAACACGCGTTGCCTGGTCGCCCGCGCCTGGGTCGCGCGTCGATCCGAGCGGTAGCTCCGAGCGGGGATCCGCTCGCTCTGCGTCACCCCGCCAGTATTGGCTATGGGATAACCATAGTCAATGTGTTCAGAAGAACGTGTCCCGGCGCTGCATGAGTAGGGAGTACAGAGTCTGCTGAATGGTTTCTCGCACCTGGTCGGTGACGTTGAACACGATCATGGGATCGTCCGCGGCGCCCGGCGGCAGCTCGTCGGTGGCGATCGCCTCACCGATCGAGATGATCCATTTGCTGGGTAGCGGAATGAGGCCCAACGCGCCGAGCCAGGGAAAGAGCGGCGTGATCGGGACGTAGGGGACGCCCATGGCGCGGGCGAGGGTGGGCAGGCTGGCGATCAGCGGATAGATCTCCTCGGAGCCGACGATCGAGACGGGGATGATCGGAACCTGTGCCCGTACGGCGGCCGACACGAAACCGCCGCGGCCGAACCGCTGTAGCTTGTACCGATCAGCGTACGGTTTTCCGAGCCCCTTGAAGCCTTCCGGGAAGACGGCGACGAGTTGATCATTGGCCAGCAGGCGCTCCGCATCCTCCTGACAGGCCAGGGTGGTGCCGGTCTTGCGAGCAAGATCGGCGGCGTAGGGGGTGGAGAAGATCAAGTCCGCGCCGAGCATCCGGACGTGACGGCCAATGTCGTCGTAGACGACCGAATGCAGGACCATGCCGTCGATTGGCAGGGTGCCTGCATGGTTGGACACCAGCAATGCTGATCCGGAGGTAGGCAGATTTTCCGCGCCGCGTAACTCCACGCGGAACCACGACTGGACCAAGGGCCGGAGCAGCGGCAGGAAGATCTGTTCGGTCAGTTCGGGATCGAAGCCGAACTCGTCGATCGCGTAGTCGCCTGACAATCGTGCTCGCGCGAAGTCGATGGCGTCGTCCAGGCTGATCGGCCAGGCAACCCCGAGCCGCTGGGCGATGGTCATGGCAGTCCTGAGCGGATCGCCGCTGAGCTTACGCACCGCGCGGATCGGGATCGAGCTCAGTGCGGCCAGGCTCTGCCCGGCCAGCTGGACGAGGTCGCTGAGCAGGCCGACCAGATTGTCCGACGGCGAGGATGTCGTCGGCGCGTCGGCTTCGGGCTCTTCGGGGTCAGCGTGTGGCTCGGCGGCCGCGAAACCGCGGTTGGCTGGGCCGGCTGGCTCCCGGCTGGTGAAGTCGATGATCTCGGC
>DATFOP010000246.1:0-3766 GCA_035265505.1 Propionibacteriaceae bacterium
ATCGCCCGTGGCCGTCAGCGTGGATTCGTTGATCATCTCCACGTCACGACGGTAGCGTCGGACGAACTCGGTATTCGGCAGCGGCCGGTCATGCGTCGGCTGCCCCAGCACCCGAGCGAGACCGCGGTGGACCACGACCAGATGCCCGGTAAGCGTGCGGACGTCCCAGCTTGGCAGCACCGAGGGCCGAGCGAAGTCATCCGCGGCCAATGCGGCCAGCCACTCGCACACCGTCCGCGACTGCGCGAGCAGCGCGGACGCGAGATCCGATGCCGTCCCAACCACGGATCGAGGCTAGCGGGCGGTAGGACGCTCCGCCGCCGCTGAACTGGCCAAGGGTGCCTGCTCAGTAGCATCAATCCGTGATCCGAATCGCGACCCCGCAGGGCACTTTGGCGCGCCGCGGCTTCGTCGACGCGTCCGCTGCAGAGCGGATCATCACCGACTGGGACGCTGAGCTGGAAGTGCTGCTTGACCACGCCGCGCATGCGGCTGATCCCGACCTGGCGCTGGCCGGCCTGAGCCGGCTGAGCGAGGTCCGCCCCGACCTGCTCAATAGCCTGGCGTCCGCGCCGCGATGGGCACGCCAGCTGATCATGGTGCTTGGCGCCAGTGCATCGCTCGGACAGCATTTGATCGCTCATCCCGAGCAGGTCGACGTGCTCAACGCAGAATTGAGCCGTACGCCGCCGGAGCGGCTTAGCGCTGAGTTGCTCACCGCTGTGGGTGCCAAGCAGGATGAGATGCCGGTGGCCACGGACTTGAGTGGGGATGGGTTGCGGCTGGCATACCGCAAGGCCCTGCTCCGAATCGCGGCTCGCGACCTGACTGTGGCCGAGCCGATCGAAGCTCTGGACGACGTTGCGGGCGAGCTGTCTGACCTCGCCGACGCCACCCTTGGTGCGGCGCTGGCCATCGGCCGAGCAAAGGTCGGCGACGATTCCCTTCATTGCCGGCTGGCGGTGGTCGGCCTCGGTAAGTGTGGTGCGCAGGAGCTCAACTACGTCAGTGATGTGGACGTGCTTTTCGTTGCCGAGCCGCGACTTGACGAGCGCGGCGAGCCGTTGATCACCAGCGACCGGGCCATCACGGTAGCCACGCGGTTGGCGGCAGAGACGACGCGGATCTGCTCGGCGCACACGGCGGCCGGAACCATCTGGGAGGTGGACGCCGCGCTTCGGCCGGAGGGCAAGGCCGGCCAGCTGGTCCGAACCTTGTCGAGTCATCGCATCTACTACGAGAAGTGGGCCAAGACCTGGGAGTTCCAGGCCATGCTCAAAGCGAGGCCCAGTGCTGGCGATCGTGAACTCGGTCAGGATTTCGTGGAGATGATCTCGCCGATGGTCTGGCGCGCCGCGGAGCGGGAGAACTTCGTCGCCGACACTCAGGCCATGCGCAAGCGCGTGGTTGCGCACATTCCGGCCCGAAATCAAGATCGGGAACTCAAGCTGGGCGAGGGCGGACTGCGCGACGTCGAGTTTTCGGTGCAGCTTCTGCAGCTCGTCCACGGTCGCGCAGATGAACGTCTCCGCTCGCCGGGCACCTTGCCGGCACTCAAGGCGTTGGTCGACAACGGCTACGTCGGGCGAGAGGACGGCAAGGGCTTCGCGCTGGCGTACCGGTTCCTGCGTACTCTCGAGCACCGCATCCAGCTGTTCAACCTGCGTCGGACTCATGTGCTGCCCGATAGCCAGAACGATCTTCGACGGCTGGGCCGCTCGCTCGGATACGGGGATCCCGTCGCGGAGCTGCTGAGCACCTGGCGCCACTGCGCACAGCGCGTCCGGCGGCTCCATGAGCGGCTGTTCTATTCACCGCTGCTGGACACTGTTGCTCGGATTCCCTCGACGGAGCTGCGGCTCACCACCGATGCCGCCGTCGACCGTCTGAAGGCGTTGGGTTACGCGGATCCGTCGGCGGCGCTGCGGCACATCGCTGTGTTGAGCCAGGGCGTCACCCGCCAGGCCGAAATCCAGCGGCAGCTGCTACCAGCCATGCTGGGATGGTTCGCTGAAGCACCGAGTCCTGATCATGGACTGCTGGCGTTTCGTCAGGTTTCGGAGGCGCTGGGGACCACGCCCTGGTACCTCCGAGCGCTTCGTGACGAGGGTGCCATGGCTGAGCGACTGGCTCGCATTTTGGCGTCGAGCAGGTACGCGGTACAGCTGCTGACCCGAGCGCCACAGACGGTCCAGATGCTTGCCCACGATGAAGAGCTGGGACCCCGGACGCTGGCCGACCTGAAAGTCGAAATGCACGCGGCTGCGCGCCGCCAGGACAACGCGGTTGCCGCGGTTGAGGCGGTTCGGGCGATCCGCCGGCGGGAGCTTTTCCGAGTCGCGGCCGGCGACATCTTGGGGTTGAACGACATCCATACCGTGGGGGCCGCCCTGACCGATCTCGCCTCGGCGACCATCGATGCCGCCCTGGCCGTGGTCCGAGCGTCCGCCGGGTCCCGGGCGGTGCCCCGAATCGCGGTGATCGCCATGGGCCGCTGGGGTGGCCGTGAAATGTCGTACGCCTCCGACGCCGACGCCATGTTTGTCATGGATGATGAGAGCGATTCGTCGACCGACCCGACGAAGATCGCGGGCGCCGCGATCACCGAGATGCGGCGGCTGCTGGCCAGGCCAGGCGTCGATCCGGGACTCAGCGTCGATGCTGACCTTCGGCCTGAGGGCAAGGGCGGCGCACTGATCCGGTCCCTGACCGCCTACCGCAACTACTACGCCCGGTGGTCGTCCACCTGGGAGTTGCAGGCTCTGGTCCGCGCGGACGCGCTGGCTGGCGACGAAGAGCTCGGTAAGCAATTGCTCGTCGAGATCGATGTGCGTCGCTGGCCCGAGGGCGGACTGACACCTGCCCAGCTGACCGAGATTCGCAAGCTCAAGGCTCGCGTCGAGGCGGAACGGCTGCCCCGCGGCGCGGACCCGGCCAAGCACACCAAGCTTGGTCCCGGTGGCATCGCCGACGTGGAATGGACTGTGCAGCTCCTGCAACTGCAGCACGCGTACGCCGAGCCAAAGCTGCGGTCCTCCCGGACGGTGAGCGCGCTTGGGGCGGCTCGAGAAGCTGGGCTGATGGACGCCGCAGACGCGGGTCATCTGGAGGCAGCCTGGACGTTGGCCAGTCAAATCCGCAACCAGATCATGCTGGTTCGCGGGCGTGGCTCGGACTCGTTGCCGAGCGACAACCGGGAGCTCGCCGCCCTGGCGGAATTGCTCGGCTATGGTCCGGGGGAGTCTTCCCATCTGCTGGCCGACTACCGCCGGGTGACCCGAAGGGCGCGTCTCGTGGTTGACCGGGTGTTTTGGGGCGCGGGCTAACTCAACGCAGACCGTTGCGGTCGAGCGTGATTGTCGCCTGGTTGCCACCGGCTGGGCACATCGGGCCGTTGGGGTACGTGGTGCGCGCGTCGACCTCGAGTGGCCCGAATGTGCGCTGCCGGCCGCTTTGGACCACCGTCGTCTCGATCGTGATCTTCCCTGCGGGCAGCTCGGCTGGTACGAATCCGATCTTGGAACCGTTGGGTACCGCGGTGGCTGAGCACGCGGCGTCTGGTCCACTCCCGTTGCAGCCCTGATCGACGGAATCCGCACCGGGTACAAGATCAGCGAGGTGATCAAGGCAATCTCCCGCCCAGCAGATCGTCAGGGTCAGCGAATGAACGTCGGCTGCGATCTGCCGGTCGACCGTGACGTTGACCCCGGACGGAGCGCCGATGTCCGTACAGATCACCTGCGAGCCCCCGCAGGCACCGCAGATC
>DATFOP010000247.1:0-2468 GCA_035265505.1 Propionibacteriaceae bacterium
CTCATCCGCGCTGCGGAACGCGGTCATGCTGACATCGTCGGCAGGCTGCTGCAGACCAAGATCAAAGTGAACCATGTCAACCGGCTTGGCTGGACCGCGTTGCACGAGGCGATTTGGCTAGGCAAGGAGACCACCAGCTACGCGGATACGGTCAGATTGCTGCTGGCGGGCAGGGCTGATATGAGGATCGCAGCCCGGAGCGACGGCCGCACGCCGCTGGTCATGGCTCGCGAGCGTGGCTTTGGCACCGTCGAGACCACCATCCGCCGTGCCTTGAGGCCCGCCACCCGAGCGGATCACGCCGACCTACTGGCCGCGGCGAAATCCGGCGACGCCGACGGCGCGGCGCTCGCGATCCGAGATGGCGCGGAGCTCGAAGCCCGAGATGACCGGCGCCGGACGCCACTGCTGCTCGCGGGGATCCACGATCGATTGGCCGTTGCCCGGTTGCTGGTGCCTCTGGGCGCCGATCCCGATGCCCTCGATGATCGTCACGACTCACCGTGGCTGGTCACCGGCGTTACGGGAAGCGTCGCCATGGCGAAGATCCTGCTGGCGGCCCACCCGGACCTGACGTTGCGCAATAGGTTCGGGGGGATCTCGATCATCCCCGCCGCCGAACGCGGGCACGTCGACTATGTCCGTCTGATGACCAAGACTCGGACCAACCTCAATCACGTGAATGACCTCGGCTGGACGGCGCTGCTGGAGGCGGTGATCTTGGGCGACGGCTCCAGACGTTACGTGCAGATCGTCGAAATTCTGCTCGACGCCGGCGCTGATCGAACGCTGGCCGACCGCGACGGTGTTACTGCCTTGGAACACGCCGAACGCCGCGGTCACACCAAGATCGCTGCTGCGTTACGACAGTGATGGTGGCTGTTTTACGCCGACTGCATCGGGTACCGGGGAGATTGCAGAAGATCGAGCACAACCCCTATCCACAAGGAGAACATATGGTAGAGAACTTTCCGTCCAGGCTGTTGCACGATTTGGGCCTAGCCGCCTGGTTCGGTGGCACGCTAGCCAATGCGGTTGCGCTCAACCGCGCCGCCGGCCAAGCCACTGACGCCAGCGACGCTGGTCGGGTGGCCAATGCGGGGTGGGACGCGTGGACGCCGGTCAACGCCGTCGCCATCGGCACGCATCTTGTGGGCTCAGTGGGCCAGTTGCTGGGCAACAAGAGTCGACTTGGCAGTCAGGCGGGCGTCGCGTCGATGTCGGTTCTCAAGACCGCGATCACGGGGGCGGCTCTCGGCGTCACCGCCTACAGCCGCATGCTGGGACGCAAGGTCTCCCAGCAGTCCGACGTACCGGTCTCTTCTGGCACCGAGCCGAGCGTGACCACGCCGCCCGAGGTGGCGTCAGCGCAGGCTCAGCTCAAGTTGCTCCAGTGGGCCGTGCCTGCCCTTACTGGGGCTCTTGTCGGAGTAACCGCGTACGCCGGTGAGCAACAGCGACCAGTCGCCGTCGAGGAGGGCAAGCTGAAAAAGTTGATGAAGAAAAAGAGCTGATCAGGCACCAAGCAAGTCTTGCCGCCGTCAGTGAAGGCGGCCTTTACCACCTTTCCGAGGAGTACTAATGTCTAGTCAGACGGCAAGAGACGTTCGATACAGCGCGCCGGTGCAGAAGGCGGCCGCCGCGGTGGGCATCGTCTTCCTGCTTGTTGGTGTGCTCGGGTTCATTCCGGGTGTCACCACGAATTTCAACGATCTGGCGTTCGCCACCGATGACTCGAAAGCGGAGCTGTTAGGGCTGTTCCAGGTCTCGATTCTGCACAACATTGTGCATCTGCTTTTTGGTGTCGCCGGGCTCGTCATGGCTCGCACGGCTGCGCAGGCGCGCAATTACCTGGTGTTCGGTGGCGTGATCTATTTCGTCTTGTTCCTCTACGGGATCATCGTTGGCCAGGAGACGGCGGCCAACTTCGTACCGGTGAATTCAGCCGATGACATCCTGCACCTGGTCCTGGCCATCGGGATGGTGGGTCTAGGGCTGGCGCTCGGGCGGCGGAGCCGCGTGGTCTGACCGCTTTGCGTCGGGTTGATCAAGACTGTGGTACGTCCGCTCCAAACCGTGCAGCAGGTTCGCCGGCGGGCATGACCACTCGGGCTCGCCAAGCCGTCGTGTTCCTCGTAACACGACGGCTGGCACCCGAACCTGTCTGGCAGCAAGATCGGCTCCCGCTTGTCGTTGTGGCGATGGGGTAAACGATGATCATGTTTGACGTCTGCGAGGGCGTGCACACGGTGGTGCACGGCGACACCAACTGCTACGTCATCGAGAGCGACGACGGATTGACCTTGGTCGACGCTGCATATCCGTCCACGTGGGACTTGGTGCAACGCTGCCTGGACTCGCTCAGACGGTCCACAGACGACATACGGGGCTTGATCATCACCCATGGCCATTTCGACCATCTCGGCTTCGCCGCATCGGTGCAACAACGATTCGGCGTTCCGGTCTGG
>DATFOP010000248.1:0-2565 GCA_035265505.1 Propionibacteriaceae bacterium
TCGACGCCCGGATAGACCCCGACCAGCTGCCGCATCCGGTCGAGCCTGAGCACCGCCAGTCCGGATTCCTTGAGGGTCCCCAGGTCACCGCCGGAGCCCTTGACCCAGACCAGCTCGATCCCCTCGCCGGTGACCGGGTCAACCTCCGTGCCCTTGGCCGAGGTGTTGCCGCCAGCGTAGTTCGTGTTCTTGGGATCGGATCCCAGCCGGTTCGACCGGCCGATCAGCTCCGCTACTGCTTGGTTCGTCATGATCAAGCTCCCCATCCGGCCTGCTGCCCACCAGCACGCTCATCTTGGATCTTCTTCTGGTAACCAGACTCCGCGTAGGCCCTCATCGGGTCCGGCGGCAATCCACGCGATTCTCTCCAAGCGGCAAGGTCGGCACGGACATCGGTGTAGAAGGCATCCATCAGCACCCCGTTGGCGCCGAGAACATCGCCGGCCTCTTGAGCCGCGGCCAGTGCGTCGCGGTCGACCAGCAGGGCGCGAGCCGTCATCTCCTGAACGTTCAGCACCGAGCGGATCTGGCCGGGGATCTTCTCCTCGACGTTGTGGCACTGATCGAGCATGAAGGCCACGTCGGACTCCGGCCCGTAGCCGCCACCGCGGATGACCTCGTACAGGATGCGGAACAGCTGGAACGGATCGGCCGAGCCCACGATCAGGTCGTCGTCGGCGTAGTAGCTGGAGTTGAAGTCGAACGAGCCGAGCTTTCCCAGCCGCAACAACTGCGCCACGATGAATTCGATGTTGGTGCCGGGAGCGTGATGGCCGGTGTCCAGGCAGACGACCGCTCGGTCTCCGAGCGCGGCCACATGGACGTACGAGGTGCCCCAGTCCGGCACGTCGGTGTGGTAGAAGGCCGGCTCGAAGAACTTGTACTCCAGCACCAGTCGCTGATCTGGTCCGATCCGCTCGTAGATCGTGGTGAGGCTCTCGGCCAATCTCTCTTGCCGGCCGCGGAGGTCGCCTTGCCCCGCGTAGTTCGTGCCGTCCGCCAGCCACATCTTGAGGTCACGAGAGCCGGTCTGGTTCATGATCTCGATGCACTCGAAGTGATGATCGATCGCCTTGCGCCGCACCGCCTCGTCGACATGGGTCAGGCTGCCGAACTTGTACAGGTCGTCCTGGAAAGTGTTGGAGTTGATCGTGCCGAGCTGCAGACCAAGATCTGCCGCGTAGTCCCGCAGGGCCGCGTAATCCTCCACCCTGTCCCAAGGAATATGCAGCGCCACCTTGGGCGCCAGCCCAGTGAATTCATGCACTTTCCCCGCGTCGGCCAGCTTCTCCTGAACGGTGCGGGGTGTGCCGGGAGTGCTGAAGACCTTGAACCGGGTGCCCGAGTTACCGAAAGCCCAAGACGGCAGTTCGATGGCCTGGTGGGCCAGCTGGTCGGCGATGGAATCGAAGGAGGTCATGAAGGTCGCTTCCCTAGATGTGTTGGGTGAGATCAAAGTTGCCGCCCGTGGCATCCCGGCCGAGACCGGATCCGGACGGCACGGACACACTGAGTTGCAGATCGGAACGTGAAATCGTCGATCGTGAACGTGAACGGTTCCCGAGTAACACGGTTTTCGCACCGACCGTGGACTCGCCGAGCTTGCCGGTGGTGAACTCTCGCACCACTAACCTCTTAGTTTGGAACGTTTCACTCACCTGGAAATGACCTTAACCGCGAGTCTAGAAGAAAGTCAAGTGACTGGTGGGTTCAGTTTGGCATGAGCCGGAGCTAATGCAGCGGGCAGGTGGCAGGCGCCGCCCTGCGCGTGGCTGCTGGAGAACACCCACCGAGGAGCCTGGCGGTGGATGATCATTTGCTGGGCGCGGCTGATCGCGAGTCGCGATGGCTTCCGCGCCGCTTCTTCGTCGGCAGAGTCGAGCGGCGCACGACCAGTTCCGGAGTGAACACCAGTTGCTGATGATCATGATCGACTCCTTCATCGGCCGCGTCGATTTCGGCCAACAAGAGTTCCGCGGCACACCGGCCTAGGTCGCGGCTCGGTTGCCTGACCGACGACAGAGGTACGGCTGCCGAGGCGGCAAACGCGATGTCGTCATAGCCGATGATCGCCATGTCTTTGGGGACATGGAAACCATGGGTGAGAAAGCCCTGCAGCAGCCCGATCGCCACCAGGTCGTTGGCCGCGAACACCGCGGTCGGACGCTCCACTGTCGGCAGCGCGACGATCTGGTCCGCCGCGCCGACCCCGGAGTCGGCGTCGGTCCCAGGGGTAGAGATGGTCAAGAGGTTGGCCTGACCCCCCTGTTGCGTCCGCGCCAACTCGGCGCCCAGCCGCCGGTCACGAACCTGCTGCAGCTTGCTGGGCCCACCCACAAACGCGATGTTTCGGTGGCCTTGTTCCAGCAAGTGGGTGACCGCGACTCGGCCTCCCTCGACGTCATCCACCGAGACCGAGCAGAAGTCGCCTTCGCTTCCGGCCCGGTCAAGGATCACCACCGGGATCGCCCGGCGCCGTAGTCGCCGGATGCCTTCATCAGGTCCCCAAATCGGCGCGTAAAGGACACCCCGAACGCGATGCTGCTCGAACAGCGCCAATCGGGC
>DATFOP010000249.1:0-4426 GCA_035265505.1 Propionibacteriaceae bacterium
GGCCCGGATTGAATCCCGGAACTCAGCCGATCCTTCAACAGAGAGCACGATCACCACTGCCTTGGGCGCGACCCGTGGTACTTTGGACTAGTCGCAGACTAGTCGATCTGAGGTGGCAGCGATGAGAAATGTCGGCGCGAGTGAAGCGAAAATCCACTTCAGCGAGCTTCTCGCCGAAGTCGCGGCCGGCACCACGGTCGAGATCACGAAACATGGAACGCCCGTCGCGCGATTGGTCCCGATTCGCAATGATTTCGCAGCCGCCGCGGCCGCGATCAATGAATGGAAGCGCTACCGGGATGAACACCACGTGACCCTGGGCGGTGGCATCACCATCCGCGAGCTCATCGAGGACGGCCGCAAGTGACGCATCTCATGCTCGACAACGGAGAACCTTGATGAAGACAGTCGGAGCTTATGAAGCAAAGACGCGTTTCGGTGAACTCTTGCGAGAGGTAGAGAACGGCGAAACGATTATCGTCACCCGTCACGGCTTACCCGTTGCTCGGCTAAGTCCGATGGAGAAGGAGGCCGACGATGCGGCTGCCGCCATCGAAGAGTTGCATCGCTATCGTCGTGAGCATCGACCTACCTTGGGGGGGATTTCTATTCGTGAACTCATCGAAGAAGGTCGTGAGTGACCACCTTTGTGCTCGATGCCTCACAACCCTCGCCATGAAGTGGTTGACACCGGTGGGCAGCACCGCTGGCCGGATGTCGGTTGAGAGGTCGGCCGCGAGGCGACAAGCGAATGCATCCCGACACGCCTCGCCACGACATGCTTGACACATGTGTGCACTCGGTGGTGGCAGCGACGATCGACTGAGGAGCGTATGCTGCGGCACGATACGCCTCGCTCCCCTCCGCGCAGCGGCACGTCGCTGGTGGCCGGCGGCTGCGGCTTGGCGCCCGGAGGGACCCCATGCACCGCCGCCCCGTCGTGGTTGCGTTCGTCTTCGCCATAACCTTCGTCCTCGTCTGCCCCTTTCCCATCGGCCCGGCGCCGCACGCCATTGCCGCCCAGGTCGCCACGCCAGCGGTCGCGTCGCCCGCCGCAGCAAGCGGTGACTTCGCGGGATTGGTTGACGTTGGCGGCCGCTCGCTCTACCTGGAGTGCCGTGGCCAGGGCAGCCCGACGGTGATCCTCGAAGCGGGGCTCCTCAGTCGGTCCGACATCTGGAACCGAGACTCTAAGGAACCGGAAGGTCAGCGGACGCTCGTCCTGCCCGGTGTGGCGGGCTTCACCCGCGTCTGCGCCTATGACCGGCCAGGGACGATCGGGGAGGTCAATCCCGACCTCGACCCGGACGGCCCGCTCTTCTTCCCCAGTCGCAGCGATCCCGTGCCCCAGCCGCGGACGGCCAAGGAGATGGCCGCAGATCTGCACGCGCTGCTGCGCGCGGCCGATGTCCCCGGTCCCTACGTCCTGGTCGGCCACTCCGCGGGCGGCCTGGTGGTGCGGCTGTACGCCAGCACCTATCCGGACGAGGTGGTCGGCATGGTGCTGGTCGACGCCACGCACGAGGACGTCTGGCTCCGCTTCCAGGAGGCCTTGACCCCCGCGCAGTGGGACGAGTTCGAAGCGCTCACGGTCACCAACCGGGAGCTGCAGGAGGCCTATCCGGAGGCGGAGCGGCTGTGGACCGCCCCGCTGGCGGATGATGCCAGCACGGGCCAGGTGCGGCAGGCCCGGGTGGAGGCACCGTTGCGACCGATGCCGCTCGTCGTCCTCTCCCATGGCCTCCCGTTTGCCGCGCCATTTGCGGGCTGGCCGAGCGAGGCGATGGAGGGGATCATGCTGGCCCTGCAGGACGATCTCGCCCAGCTCGTCCCGAATGCCCGCCATGTCATCGCCAGTCAGAGCGGGCACGACGTCCACCAGGATCAACCGGAGCTGGTGATCGCGGCAATCCACGCGGTCGTCGAGGCGGTGCGCGATCCGAGCACCTGGGCGGGGCAACCGGCAACGCCCGCTCCCTAGAGGGCTGTCGTTCGCGGCCAAGCGGTCTTGAAAGGGGTATCGCTATGATCCCGAAGTTCTCGCTTCACATCTCCCGGTCCCGCCTCTCGCGGCGGCGCCTGCTGGCCGCGACCGCCGCGGCGAGTACGTCGCTCGCTACTGCCCGGCGCTTCCCAGCCGCTGCCCAGACGCCGGTGGCGACGCCCGCCGCTGCGGCCGGTCCCTGGCATGACACGATGGAAATCCCTACGAACCTGGCCGCGGACGCCTCGCCACGGTTCCGCGCCGTTGCTGACGCATTGACGCAAGCCATGATCAAGCACGGCATCCCCGGCGCCGCGCTCGGCATCCTCATGGATGGGCAGGAAGAGCACGCCGTCTTCGGCGTGGCCAATCTCGAGACGCATGAGCCGGTCACGCCAGAGACACTGTTCCAGGCTGGGTCAATAACCAAGACCTTCACTGGTACCGCCATCATGCGCCTGATCGCGGACGGCCGACTCGATCTCTACGCCCCGGTGCGCGCCTACCTGCCCGATCTTGACCTGGCCGACGACAGCGTCGCCGCCCGGGTCACCATCCGCCACTTGCTGACCCATACCGCCGGCTGGTGGGGTGATGCGTTCTTCGACACCGGCGACGGCGAGGACGCTGTTGCCCGGTTTGTTCAAGAGCGCCTGCCGACCCTGCCGCAGCTCTTTCCCCTCGGCATGGCCCCCTGCTACAACAACGCCGCCATTGTCCTCCTCGGCCGCCTGATCGAAGTGGCCAGCGGGGAGGATTACCGCTCGGCCATGCAGCGCCTGCTCCTCGATCCCCTGGCGATGACTGCGTCGACCTTTGTCCCGCAGCAGGTCGAACGCGGCCCGTATGCCCTCGGCTATACCAGCAGCCCCGCGGGAACGGTGCTCCAATCGCCGCTGTACTTCCCGCGCGGCATCGACCCCGCAGGCGGACTTTGGTCGACCACGCGCGAGCAGTTGCAGTACGCGCGGCTGCATTTGGCCGACGGCGTGACCCCGGATGGCGCCCGCCTGCTACCGGCCTACACGACACGCCTGATGCGCATGCCCCAGGAGCGGTTTACCGGCATCTCGAATATCCAAGTCGGGCTCACCTGGTTCGTCCAGGAGTTCGGCGGGGTCCACCTCGCGACGCACGACGGCCACACCTGGGGCCAGCATTCCTCGCTCCTGCTCGCTCCGGAGCAGGGGTTCGCGCTGATTCTGCTGACCAATATCGAAACGGGTGGCGGCGGCGCTGATCCCGCGGTGCTGACCACCGCGGGGCAGGCGTATCTCGGCCTCGGCGAGGAGGCAGCCCAGATCGGCATGACCGACGGGCCCAACTTCGCGCCCGACGCGGAGCCACTGCCCCTCGCCGCGGAGGAACTCTCCGCCTACGCCGGACGCTATGCAACCCCCGACATGGCGGTCATCCTGCGGGTTTCGGACGGGCAGTTGCTGCTGTCGATCGAGCACCCGCCGGTGCCGGACCTGATCCACCCCGCGATCGAAGGGCCACCGCCCCAGGACGTGCCGATCTCGGTCATCAGCGGCGAGCGGCTTGCCGTCGGCTCCTTCCTGCTAGGCGCGATCGTGCGCCAGCCGGATGGCGCGGTCGGCTGGCTCCGCTTCAACATCCTCACCTTGCCGCGCGTCAGTGCTGGGTAGGCGCTGCCTCAGAAGGCGCATGATCTCGGGGCTGAGGGCCGGAGAACCCTTGGCCGCGTGCAGTGGGTCTCGGGCCGGTCTCCGCCTCGTGCCGCGCATTGACACCGATGCATGATGGTTTCCGGAAACGGCGCGAAAGGAGGCTCCCCGTGGGTCTGCTCCCCATCATCGGCCTGATCAGCCTGCTGCTCAGCCTGCCGATCCCGGCCGTGGCTCAGTCCGCCACGCCGGCGGTCAGTGCACCTGGCGTGGCGAACGGCGACTTCGCCGGATTGGTGGATATCGGCAGCGGCCGCTCGCTCTACCTGGAGTGCCGCGGCAGGGGCAGCCCCACGGTCATCCTGGAGGCCGGCTACCGCAGCCCCGCCACCGTCTGGAGCGACGACCTCGTCCAGCCGGACGACCCGCGGACGATGGTCCTGGCGGGGGTCGCCGCCTTCACCCGCGTTTGCGCCTACGACCGCCCGGGCACCTACGCCAGCATCGGCGAGGATGACCTCGTCAGCCGCAGCGACCCCATCGCCCAGCCCCGCACCGCCCCGGAGGTGGTGGAAGAACTCCACGCGCTGCTCCAGGCCGCCGAGATCCCCGGTCCCTACGTCCTGGCGGCCCACTCGCTGGGCGGGCTCTTCGCACGGCTCTACGCCAGCACCTACCCCGGTGAGGTCGTCGGCCTCGTCCTCGTCGACGCCTTCTCCGAGCGGCTGGAGGACCTGCTGCCGCCCGATCGCTACGAGGCCCTGAAGCGGCTCAATCAAGAGGGCGGCACGGACACGGTCATGCCGATTCCAGG
>DATFOP010000250.1:0-2909 GCA_035265505.1 Propionibacteriaceae bacterium
TGCTCCGCTCACCTTGATCATCACTACCTCAGCGCCGCCTCTGCCGGACGATCTGCTCCTGCTCGACCGCGCCCTCGTCCAGCGTCTCGTGCTCCTCCCGACCCGGGCCGGCGAGCATCTTGCCCGATCCAGTCTGGAAGCCACGCTTGAACTCGGCAATCTGCTCGCGCAAGGCCTGCGCCGTGTCGTCGTCGAACGACTTTGTCTCCCGGATGTTCTGCAGCACACTTCCGTTGTGCCGCAGGTGGTCCAGCAATTCCTGCTCGAAGCGCAGCACGTCATCGACCGGAACCTCGTCCAGCTCTCCGTTGATGCCTGCCCACACAGAGACCACTTGCTCCTCGACTGGGTACGGCGTGTACTGCGGCTGGCGCAACAGTTCGACCAGCCGGGCTCCGCGGTCCAGTTGACGCCGCGACGTCGCGTCGAGGTCGGAGGCGAACATGGCAAACGCCTGCATGTCCCGGTACTGGGCCAAGTTGATCTTGAGAGAACCGGACACGTTCTTCATGGCCTTGATCTGGGCCGCACCTCCCACCCGGGACACCGAGACACCGACGTCGATGGCCGGTCGTTGGTTGGCGTTGAACAGATCTGACTGCAGGAAGATCTGGCCGTCGGTGATCGAGATGACGTTCGTCGGGATGTAGGCGGAAACATCGTTGGCTTTGGTTTCGATGATCGGCAGGCCGGTCATCGAGCCCCCGCCGAAGTCGTCTGACAGCTTGGCGCAGCGCTCCAGCAGCCGCGAGTGGAGATAGAACACGTCGCCGGGATAGGCCTCGCGACCCGGCGGCCTGCGAAGCAGCAACGACATGGCACGGTAGGCCTCGGCCTGCTTGGTCAGGTCGTCGAAAATGATCAGGACATGCTTTCCGGCATACATCCAATGCTGGCCGATGGCCGACCCGGTGTAAGGCGCCACGTACTTGTAGCCCGCCGGATCCGAGGCAGGAGCGTGCACGATCGTGGTGTAGGGCATCGCGCCGGCCTCGTCCAGCACACCTCGCAGCGCGGCTACGGTCGAGCCCTTTTGACCGATGGCGACGTAGATACAGCGGACCTGCTGTTCCACATCGCCACTCTCCCAGGCCGCCCTCTGGTTGATGATCGTGTCGACGGCAATGGCGGATTTGCCGGTCTTGCGGTCGCCGATGATCAACTGCCGCTGACCGCGGCCGATCGGGATCATGGCGTCGATGGCCTTGATGCCGGTTTGCAGTGGCTGGCGGACCTCCTGGCGATCCATCACGCCCGCAGCTTGGAGCTCCAGCGGGCGCCGCTCGTCGATGTCGGTGATCTCGCCCAGACCGTCTATCGGGCGGCCCAAAGCGTCCACGACCCGACCGAGGTAGCCGTCGCCCACCGGCACCGACAAGATGTCACCGGTGCGCTTGACGGGCTGGCCCTCTTCGATGCCTTCCGAGTCACCCATCACCGCGACGCCGATCTCCCGCACGTCCAGGTTGAGCGCGATGCCCACCGTGCCGTTCTCGAACTCCAGCAGTTCGTTGGCCATCGCTGACGGCAGGCCCTCGACGCGGGCGATACCGTCACCGGAGGTGACGACCGTGCCGACCTCCTCGCGAGTGGAGGTGTCGGGGGTGTAGCTCGAAACGAACT
Source organism: Propionibacteriaceae bacterium (assembly GCA_035265505.1). Taxonomy (GTDB): domain Bacteria; phylum Actinomycetota; class Actinomycetes; order Propionibacteriales; family Propionibacteriaceae; genus Microlunatus. Next base: position 1,624 of record DATFOP010000250.1, read on the forward strand.
TGTCCAGAGCGTCCCGGATCTCCTCCGGACGAATTGTGAGTTCTGCCATCGCCTTAGTTCCTGCTTCCGATCGGTGCCTGCATGGATACCCCGAATCTATGAGAAGAGTCGCCGTACGTCGTGCAGCCGGCTCGCGACTGTGCCCTCGATCACCTCGTCGCCGAGTTCCACCCGGACGCCACCGACAACGTTCTCATCGATGACTTCCTGGATGGCGACGTCGCGCCCGACCTGATTCCGCAGCGTTCGCTGGAGTCGCTCGCGCTGCTCATCGGTAAGCGGCGTGGCCACCCGTACGGTTGCCACGATCCGATTCTTCTGGGCTGCCGCCAGCGTGACGTAGCCCTCGATGGTCTGGCCAAACGTCCGTTCTCGGGCCGCCACTGCGCGCTTGGCCAATGCAATCGTGGCATCGCTCGCCTTGCCAGCAAGAAGGGATCCGACCAGCTCCTGGCGGTGCGCCAGCCTCACAGAGCGATCGGCGAGAGCATTCCGCAGTCCGGGATTGCCGTCGACCAACCGAGCGAACCGGAACAGCTCGTCTTCAGTGTTCTCCAGCTGATCCGCGCTTTCGGCGGCCATCAGCGTTGCGCGCGCCCCTTGCCGTTCGAGGGCCGCGGCGTACGTCCGGCCACCCGCCCAGCGCATCGCAGCTCCCTCCGCCACGATGTCCACCGCGGTTTTCGACACTTTTCCATTGAGCACGGCATGAACCAGCTGCTGCCGGTTCTGCTCAGGCCTGCCCGGATCGGTCACCGCGCGCCGCAGCGACGGAGATGACTCCAGGGCGTCGACGACGGCGAACAGGTCTTCCCCCAGCCTGGAGGTATCGGACTCGCTCGGCCCGCTCCGCACGGCGTCGACAACCCGTCCGACCACACCGCTCGGCGAACCCTGCACGGCGTCCGCGACGCGCCCGACCACGCTGCGCTCGGTGGTCGCGTGCGCCATCGCCTCGTCGAGCACGCTGTCCAGCGCGCCCAGCCGGGTGTCGGTGGTCATGGCCTGCCTGCGGGGGCTGATTCTGCTTCGCCTGCTTGCTCGCGCTCCAGGTCAGCCAAGAAACGATCCACCGTACGGCGCGCACGCGCGTCGTCTTCCAGTGACTCCCCGACGATCCGGCTGGCCAGCGTGGTCGCGAGACCACCGATTTCGCTGCGCAGCTGGGTCATGACCTGAGTGCGTTCCGCCTCGAGCTGCGTCTGGGCGGATGCCCGGATCCGCGCGCTCTCGGCCTGCGCCTGGTCCCGCATCTCCGCCAGGATCTGGGCGCCCTGCGTCTTCGC
>DATFOP010000251.1:0-13578 GCA_035265505.1 Propionibacteriaceae bacterium
GTGCTGGTCTACGGGGACTGCGCCGTGATTCCGGAGCCGACGACCGAGCAGCTCGCCGACATCGCCATCTCGTCCGCGGAGACGGCACGGCAGTTCGGCATCGAGCCGCGGGTGGCGATGCTGTCCTATTCAACGGGCTCGTCCGGTGCCGGCGCCGACGTGGAACGGGTCCGCGCGGCGACGGCCTTGGCGGCGGAGCGCGCGCCTGATCTGCTGCTGGAGGGGCCTATCCAGTACGACGCAGCCGTTGATCCAGATGTCGCCAAGACGAAGCTGCCGGACTCCAAGGTGGCGGGGCGGGCAACCGTGTTTATCTTTCCCGACCTCAACACCGGCAACAACACCTACAAGGCGGTGCAGCGCAGTGCCCACGCCGTCGCGATCGGTCCGGTGCTGCAGGGGCTGCGCAAGCCGGTCAACGATCTGTCCCGGGGCGCGCTGGTCGAGGACATCGTGAATACTGTGGCGATCACCGCAGTCCAAGCTCAGGCGATCTCATGAGCGAGGCGCCCGTCCTGGTGCTCAACGCCGGATCGTCCTCTTTGAAGTACCAGCTCGTGGTGCCCGAGAGCGCCGAGGTTCTGGCCAAGGGACTAGTGGAACGGATCGGCGAGGCCGGCAGCCCCGTAGCTGATCATGATCAGGCGATGCTGGCCATGGCGGCGGAGCTGCGTACGGCCGGGATTGATCTTGCTTCGGCCGGACTTCGGGCTGTCGGTCATCGCGTCGTGCACGGTGGGCCGGCCTTTTCCGATCCCGTGATCTTGGACGACGCGGCGGTGGACGAGATCCGTGACCTGATTCCGCTCGCGCCGCTGCACAATCCGGGTGCCGTGGCAGGTATCGAAGCGGCACGGGCGCAGTTCGGCATCCCCCACGTGGCGGTCTTTGACACCGCCTTCTTCGCCACGTTGCCTGCAGCCGCGGCCACGTACGCGATCCCACGCGACTTGGCGATCTCGCACCGGATCCGCCGCTATGGCTTCCACGGAACTTCACACCGCTTTGTGTCCCAAGCGGCGGCCGAGCTGGTAGGGCGCGACCTCGGCGAGATCAACCAGATCGTGCTTCACCTCGGCAACGGTTGCTCGGCCTCGGCCGTCCGCGGCGGGATGGCGGTGGAGACGTCGATGGGTCTGACACCGCTCCAGGGACTGGTGATGGGCACCCGGTCCGGCGACGTCGATCCCGGCCTGCACACGTTCCTGCACAACGAGCTCGGGATGTCGGTGGGCGACATCGACGCGATGTTGAACAAGCAGTCCGGCCTGAAGGGCATGGCCGGCGTGAATGACTTCCGGGAGCTTGAGCAGCGCCGTGCCTCTGGCGACGAGGCTGCCCAGCTGGCGTTCGAGGTCTACGTGCACCGGCTGAAGCACTATGTCGGTGCGTACCAGGCGATCCTCGGCCGACTTGATGTGTTGACCTTCACCGCCGGTGTAGGGGAGAACAATCCGGTGCTCCGGGCCGCCGTCGCGGATGGCCTGGACGGACTGGGCATCGCCATCGACCCCGAGCTCAACACCGCGCCGTCCAAGTCCGCCCGGGTCGTCTCCCCGACCGGCTCCCCCACCCAAGTCGCCGTCATTCCCACTAATGAGGAACTGGCCATCGCCCGCGAGGCGGCAACTCTGCTGACCGATCGCACCGACCCCTGATTCCTCGACCTCGAGCCCCGCTGGTGCACTTTGAGCCCCGTCCTAGGGGCTCGAAGTGTGCGCCCGGGGCTCAAAGTCGTAGGAGGGGACTCGCGTTCACGCATAGGGTTGGCGCATGGCAACGGCGTTGATCACCGGGGGCACATCAGGGATCGGGGCGGCGTTCGCCCGGGCGTATGCGGCGCGCGGCTATGACCTTGTGCTCGTGGCGCGCAATCCCGACCGATTGGACGAAACGGCGACGATCCTCAAGGATCGCTATCAGGCCGGGGTAGAGACGATCCCGGCCGACCTGGGCAAGCGGGACGACGTCCAGCAAGTGGCCAACCGGCTCGCCAGCGCGGAGCGGCCAGTTGAGATCTTGGTCAACAACGCCGGCTTCGCTGTGCAGGGCAAGCTGCTGGACGAGGACACGACGCCACATGAGCACGCGGTCGAGGTGATGGTTCGGGCGGTGATGATCTTGTCGGCGACGGCCGGCCGAGTCATGCGCCGACGTGGCGGTGGCACGATCATCAACGTGTCCAGCACGGCCGGGTTCGTGACCCTCGGCAACTACTCAGCGATCAAGGCCTACGTGACCACCTATACGGAGGCGTTGGCCTGTGAGCTGGCCGGATCCGGGGTAACGGCGACCGCGCTCTGCCCGGGCTGGGTCCGCACCGAATTCCACCAGCGGGCCTCCATTCAGACCGGCGGCATCCCAGGACCGATGTGGCTCGACGCGGACGCGCTGGTCGCCGAGTGTCTCGAAGATGTGGCGGCTGGCAAGGTCATCTCCATTCCGTCCCTCCGCTACAAGGTCCTGATGGCGGGTGCTCGGCATGCTCCGCGGGGCATCATTCGCGCGGCTTCTCGGCGTCTTACGTCTCGACGCCACTAGCGCTGATCGACGCTAGGCTGATCGGGTGTCCAGCCAGAGCCGCTATACCTCGCCGCTGCATGCGGGTGCGCGGTTCGTGGCGCAGCGAGGTTTGTTGAGACCGCTGGTGTGGCGCCTGGCGACGGTGACGGTGCTCGGGAACGAGAGGCTGTCGGGCTTGTCTGGAGCCTTCGTTGTGGTCTCGAATCACACCAGCCACCTCGACGCCCCGCTCATTTTGGGCTCACTCCCCCGCCGGCTCTCGCGCTATATCGCTGCAGGAGCGGCGGCGGACTACTTCTTCGACGTCTGGTGGCGCCGGGGACTGACCTCGCTGTTCTTCAACGCTTTCCCCGTCGATCGCACGGGCCTGCGTGGTCGGAAGGGTATGGCGACCAGTCTGCTGGATGAGGGTGTACCGCTGCTGCTCTTCCCCGAGGGCACTCGATCGCGGACCGGCGAGATGGGGGCGTTCAAGCCCGGCGCGGCCGCCCTCTGCATCAGTCGTGACGTGCCCTGCGTGCCGGTGGGGATTGTGGGCGCGAGCGAGGCAATGCCGTACGGCAAGAACTGGCCGGAAAGCGGGCGGCCGCCGATCTGGGTCATGTTCGGGGAACCGCTGCGTCCGGAAGACGGCGAAACGGCGATGCAGTTCTCGGACCGGATCGCCAAGGAAGTCAGCGGGCTGTACGACGAGGCCATTGCCTACCGCGCAGAACACTCGTAACCGGCCGCATCCGGCTCAGCAAGGAGAAGAGATGGCAACCGTTCCACACATGAAGTGGTGGGGTTGGGGCGTTGAAGGAGTCAGCTTCCACCACGAGGACAAACCCAAGCTTGCTCCGTTCATTCAGCGGGCTGTCGATCTTGACGTGAACACTCCCCCGGTCCCGCCGATGAAGCTCGAGGAACTGCCCATCCCGACACCAACCATCAGTGACGAGCTGCTGGAGGAGCTGACCGAAGCAGTAGGCATCGACAACGTGCACTCTGATGATCTTGACCGGATCGTGCACACCTACGGCAAGAGCCTGCGGGACCTGTTGCGGTTGCGGACCGGTGATATTCCGCGAATACCCGACGTCGTGGTGTATCCCGGGGACGAGGCCGAGGTGCAGCTGGTCGTGGACCATGCGGTAGCCGCGAACGCCGTGCTGATCCCGTTCGGTGGCGGGAGCAACATTGCCGGCAGCCTCGGGCCGCCGCCCGAGGAGACCCGGACCATCGTGTCGGTCGACCTCGGTCGGCTCAATCGGGTGCTCGAGATAGACACCGACTCCGGGCTGGCCCGGATTCAGGCCGGCACGCTTGGCCCCGAGATGGAGCGCCAGTTGGGCGAGCGGGGCTGGACGATGGGCCACTTCCCGGACAGCTTCACCCACAGCACCCTCGGCGGCTGGGTGGCGACCCGTTCCTCCGGTATGCAGTCCGACAAGTACGGCGACATTGCCGACATCACCCGCGGGCTGCGCGTGGTGATGCCGGGCAAGGTGCTGATCGTGCGGCCGCTGCCCAGCACGTCGACCGGTCCGAGCGTCCGCGAAATGATCTTGGGTTCCGAGGGGAGGCTCGGCGTGATCACCGAGGTCACCGTGCAGGTGCACCGGATCCCCGAGCAGCGGCTGATCTTGGGCTATCTGTTCCCGTCGTGGGAGGCGGGGCTGGCGGCCATGCAGGAGATCTCGACCAGCGACGCGCATCCCTCGATCACCCGGGTCTCGGACTCGCGGGAGACGGAGTTTTCCTTTGCCACTCGGAAGAAGTCGAGCGGCATCTCGATCTCCTCGCTGGTCAGCAAAGGCTTGATGAAAGTCCTGGAGCGACGCGGCTGGGATCTGGACACCGTTTGCCTGTCCTTCATCGGCTACGAGGGTGGCGCCAAGCACGTTCGCCGGCAGAAGGCGATCGTCAAGGACATCGTCGGCAAGCACGGCGGGATCGTGGTGGGCAAGGGCCCGGGCCAGCTCTACGACCAGAAGAAGTTTGACACGCCATACATTCGTGACTTCCTGCTGGATCGCGGCGCGGCGGGGGATGTGTCGGACACGGCCGCCCCGTGGTCAAGGCTGAAGCCGCTATACGACAACACAGTGGCCGCCGCGAACAAGGCCTACGCACAACTCGGTGTAACCGGCTGGATCATGTGCCACCTATCGCACTCATACCACTCCGGAGCCTGTCTCTACTTCACCTTCGCTTTCCGGCACGACGGGGTGGACCCGCTCAGCCAGTACGACCTCGTCAAGGGCGCAATTCAGCAGTCGTTCGTGGACTGCGGTGGCACGCTGTCGCATCACCATGCCGTCGGCATCGAACACGCCGCCTGGCTGGAGCAAGACATCTCCGGCCCCGGCGTGCACATGATCGACGGCTTGTTGGCCGCCATGGATCCCGGTCACAACCTCAACCCGGGCAAGATCGTCGCGAAGTAGGCGGCTGCTAGCCGAGGGCTCACAGATCGTTATCGACGGCTTTTCTTAGTCGACGCGGCGCACGCCAAGCTCCGTTACCGTGAGGCGCGGGGCCCCTCGACTCCCGGGATAGGCCGGACGCATCGCCTGGTCTGCGTTCCCCGCGCGGCCACGTTATTCCCCTGTGTGGACGCCTATCCCGGGTTCCCGTCGTAGCTCGGCTGCCGCGATAAGCCAAGACGTGCCCGGCGTTGCCACTAGATTCGTCGGGTGCCCATCACCGTACAGCCCATCACCGTCGCCGAGCACATTACATTCAACGCGACCCGCCCATGGGTAAGTTTCCTGCAAACTCCGGCATGGTCCAAGATCAAGAGTGAGTGGCAGAGCGAGTCGATCGGGTGGTTCGACGACGACAACAAGATCCAGGGCGCCGGGCTGGTCCTTTACCGTCAGCTACCCAAGATCAAGAAGTACCTGGCCTATCTGCCGGAGGGCCCGGTAATCGACTGGGAGAGCGACGATATCGCCGCCTGGCTGGTGCCCCTGGCCGCATACGTGAAAGACGCCGGCGCTTTCGGCGTCCGGATCGGGGCACCGGTGGTCGCGCGCACATGGCGCGCCGAGACGATCAAGGCCGCCATCGCCGACGAGCAGGTCGAGTGGCTCAGCGAGACCGTACCCGACATGATCAACCATCAAGCCACTCGGCTGCGCAATGCCATGCGCACGCTCGGCTGGCGGCCACCGGCTGACGACGAGGGTTTCGCGGCAGGCCAGCCGCGGTTCGTCTTCCAACTGCCGATCGCGGGCAAGACTGCGGAGGAGTTGCTCGCTGGGATGAATCAGCTTTGGCGCCGCAACATCAAGAAAGCGGCCAAGGAGGGGGTGACCGTGCGGCAAGGCACCATCGATGATCTTCAGCAATTCCACCTGCTCTACCTGGAGACTGCCGAACGTGATCACTTCTCCCCGCGGCCCCTGTCCTACTTCGAGACGATGTTCGAAGCGCTGCTGGACGAGGACCCGGACCGGATTCGGCTCTATCTGGCGCACCACGATGGTGATCTGGTTGCTGCGACCACATGGGTGCGAGTGGGCGAGCACGCCTGGTACTCCTACGGCGCAAGTTCCACGGCGAAGCGCGAGGTGCGCGGTTCGAACGCCGTGCAATGGCAGATGATTCGCGACGCACTGGAGGCCGGTGCGACGGTCTACGATCTTCGCGGCATCACCGAAGGTCTTGCCGCCGATGACCCGCACCTGGGTTTGATCCAGTTCAAAGTGGGCACCGGCGGCGAGGCGGTGGAGTACCTAGGCGAGTGGGACCTGCCGCTCAATGCCGTTCTGTACAAGGCGTTCGACCTCTACATGCGGCGCCGGTGACGCGGCTATGACGGGGGTGACGTTACGGCTGGACGGGCCACGCTGGCGGGAGCACCTGCGAACCGTGGCCGGCGCCGCACCGGGATTGGTGCCGGTGATCAAGGGCAACGGGTACGGCTACGGCCTGCCGCGGCTGGCGCAGGAGTCGGCGCAGCTGGGCGTCGACACGATCGCGGTAGGCACGGCCAGAGAGGTGTCCGCGGTTCGCGAGCATTTTCCGGGCGACATCGTGATCTTGCACCCGTGGGAGGCGAGTAGCGACGTCGCGCGCCAGCTCGCCGCCGACGATCGGGTGATCACGACTGTGTCCCGGCCCGATGATCTTGCGCGGATCGCCGAGCTGGAATTGCGTCCGCGGGTGCTGGTCGAGGTGCTGACGTCGATGCAGCGCCACGGCCTCCGGCCTGATGATCTTGATCGGGTCCCCACGCTGCTCGACCGGCTGCGCTTCGAGGGCTGGACCATCCACCTGCCGCTGCTGGCTGAGGGCCGTTACGCAGAAGCGGAGCGGCTCGCGCGGGCCGCGCTGGAGGCCGTGGCCGGGCCGTTGTGGTTCTCCCACCTGCCTCCCGAGGAGACCAGCGCCTTGGCCCGCCAGCTCGGTGGCGCCGAGGGCGACCCCGTGCCGGTGCGACTGCGGATGGGGACGCGGCTCTGGCTAGGCGACGAATCCGCGCGGGCAACCATGGCAACCGTCCTCGACGTGCATCCGATCCGGCGGGGGGAGCGCGCTGGCTATCGACAGCGTGTGTGCCCGGCAGACGGCTGGATCGTGGTGATCGCCGGTGGCACATCGCACGGTATCGGGATGGAGGCGCCGACCTCGGCAACGACCCTGCGGCAGCGGGCAATCGCCATGGCGACTGGTTCGTTGGGAGCCGCAGGGCTGGCGCTCAGCCCGTACACCATCAACGGCAAGAAGCGCTGGTTTCTGGAACCGCCGCACATGCTGTCGAGCCTGATCTTCCTCCCCCGCAAGGAGAAGCCGCCGGCCATCGGCGACGAAGTACCAGTCGAGCTACGCCTGACCACCGCGACGGTCGACGAGATTGTCACGAGTTGACGCTTGCGGGGTGGGCGTTCGACGGCCGCCCAAACGTCAGCCTGTCGGGGCCTAGATGCCGCGACTATGAGTCGCGAAGCTTCGCCCTGATCCGGCTGGTGTCCTGCTCGGTCCAGCCGATTCGGGAGAGGAGATTCGCCACGCCACCGTAGCTTTCCTCGACATGATCAAGGAGAAATCTCATGGACTCTGGCCGGCTCAGATGGCTGGACAGCGAGCGGTCGCGGAGGTGGTCGACATACGTGGCGGACGCCATCAGACGGTTGACGACGCCCTCGACCCGTTCGGAGCTGGCCGCATAGTCAGCGATGACGGCGTCCCGTTCGGCGCCGGCGACCAACAGTGCCAGCGCGACGATGGTGCCTGTGCGGTCCTTGCCGGCGGCACAGTGCACCAAGACCGCACCGGTTGCTTGACCGATGGCCCGTAGCGCGGCCAACACCGAGTCCGGGCGGTCGACGAGGTAGGAGAGGTAAGTGGCGGCCATGTCATTGTCGAGGTCAACGCTCGGCTCAAGATCGACCCAGGGCAGCGCCTCCGCCGGCAACACCTCGGGGCGGACATCCGGTTTGTCTTCACCGACGCCCTCCCGCCATTCCCGGAACATGGAGTGCGCGTGTATTCGGACGCTTTCTTGATCGGTCAACCGATTGGGGCCTTCCACTTCGATCTCGTAGTCACTACGCAGATCGACCACGTCGGTGAGCCCAAGTCCAAGCAGCACCTCGACATCGCGCTCAGTCAGATCCTGGAGGTTATCGGATCGGAGCAGCCGGCCAGAAAGGATCGTGCCGCCGTCCGCGGTGGGTAGCCCGCCCACGTCTCGCAGGTTGGCGAGACCGTCCATCTCGATCCACAGCCGATCCATCCGGCTCAGTCTAAGTTGTCCGGCTGGCGGGACGCCGACCGCGCAGCTCGCCCGACCGGCTCAACTCGCCCAGTACCCGGTGAAAAATAGCCAGCACCACCAGAGCATCAAGACCACGCTCACGCAGAACGCCATGATCACCGCGCAGCGATGTGCAATCCGCCGCCCGCGCCGCTCCGGTCGCCGCGTGCCCCAGGCGGCGAACATCATCCAGAGCGGGAACCAGAGCAACGTGGCGCGATTGACGGAGAAGAACCAGTATGAAATCGAGAAGGCCAGCACCTGGATGCCGACCCAGGTGGCCTCGGCCCACCTCCGCCGGGTCAGACACCAGACGGTGGCCAGCAACCCGAGTGCCATCGACACCATCTCCGCCCGGAAGACCGCCGTCACCCAGGGTTGGTCGGGGAATGCACCGGGCTTCATCGCATCCATGGTGTGGAGGAACGACTGCCATGGCCACGTCATGGAACGCACCCAGCCCGTCGACTGCGCTGAGTACCAGGCCGTCCAGCTGCCCGTGAGCCAATACAGGAAGGTGGCGAAGCCAGCCAGCATGGCCGTCGGGATCAGCAGCAAGGCCAGCCGTCGACCACGGATCGCCCACCGGAGATCACGCGATGTCATGATCATCACGGCCAGGGCTACCACCAGGAACAGTCCCGACACCCTGACGGTGCAGGCCAACGCGGCGATCAAGGCAGCCGCCAGCCAACGATCGGATCGCGCCCGCTCCCACGCCCAGAAGGCAGCTGCGCAGAACAGCGCCTCGGTGTAAGGCAGGGTCGTGAAGACCGCCGTCGGTGCGAAGAGCCAAGCGATCGCGGCCCACGGGCCACCAAGCCGGATCAGCGCAGCCGCTGCCACCGCAGAGCAGAGCATCGACAAGACGACGCCGGTGATCGCGATCGGCACGCCCAGCTCCAGGCCTCCCCGCAGGATGAGCGGCAGAGCCGGAAAGAAGGCCATCAGGATGCCGCGGGGGTCGGCGTAATAGCCCCCCTCGGCGAGATTGGTGAAGTGATTGACGTCCCAGTTGCTGACCATCCCGGTCAGACTGCGGCCCTGCCGCACCGCGAGCAGCAGAGCGACGGCAGCGATCAGTCCCCGGCTGGCGATCCAGGCCTGGACCACCATCCGCCCCGACCGGACGTCCAGCGGATACAGCTGCGTCCGTGCCGACTCACGCAGCACGGTTCGGCACCACCCGTTTGCCCTGGAGACGCCGTATCCAGGGTGCGTCACCCGCTCGATCCAGCCGGCCGCCCGACGGATCGTCTGCCCCGTCGGCTCGTACGGGATCCCGGTCGGGCCGCAGCGCATCCCGGACAACCAAGATCACGACCCAGGATTGGGTTGCCATCCGAACCACGACAGCCAGCCAGTAGATCCGGTCGGCCCCGTTGCTGCCGGGGGTGAGATACCCGCCGAGGTGCCACCAGATGGCACCGAAGTAGATCAGCTCGCCGGCGGAGAAGATCATCCAATCCCGCCACCGGGGACGAGCCAAGATCATCAGAGGCAGCAGCCAGAGCACGTACTGGGGGGAATACACCTTGTTGGTCATCAAGAACGCCGCGACCACCAAGAAGGCGACTGAACCTAGCCTCGGTCGTCGAGGGGCAAAGATGATCAAGGCCGCAATCGCGGCGCAGCCGAGGGCAAAGAGTCCGAGGCTGACGAGGTTCACCCGGGCCACGTCATATCCGGCGAGGGAGAGCACGTACCAGATGGAGCCTAGATCGCCGCCGCGGTCGGAGTTGTACTGCCAGAAGCTCCGCCACGCTTCGGGCGCCAGGATGAGCACCGGCAGGTTGGCGGCCAGCCAGCTGATCAGAAACGTCGACAGCATGGACCAGAAATCCGCCATCCGCCTGGACCGCAAGCACAGCAGCAGCAGGGGTCCGAGCAGCAGACCCGGATACAGCTTCGCCGCCATGCCCAGCCCGAGTAGCAGCCCGGCCAGCGCCGGCTGCCGACGGGACCAGAGCAGCAGGCCGCACGCGGTCAGGGCCACCGCGAGAAAATCCCAGTTGATCAAGGCGGCGGTGGCCACGCAGGGCGAGGCCGCCAGCATCAGCGCGTCCCACGGCCGTCCCGGCACCGTGTAGACCTGTGCCCAGACGGTGATCAAGAAAAGCGCGCCCAGCAGCACCATGTTGACATCAAGGAACAGCAGGGTGGATCGGACGCGCTCCAGTTCCGAGAGGTCGAGGCCCTGCGGTGCGCCCAGCAGCTTGCTGATCAGCCGTTCAGCTTCGAGGAACCACCCCGTAAGCGGTGGGTACTCCAGCACGTGGTAATCGCCAGAGTCGAGGTAGGGCGTATTGCCCTGCAGCAGACCGCGGTCCGGGTAGAGCAGGGGGATGTCGGAGTAGCACATCAGCTTGTAGCTGTCGGGGACCTGTCCCGGCGCAGTGATCCGGCACGGCAGCCGGAAGATCAGGCCGGCGAGATAGGTACAGATAGCGACCAGGAGCGCCACACGAGCTGGGTTCCACCAGCGGTGACCGGGGACGGCGTGGCGGCCGAGCGGGCCTCCTACACCTTCACTGAGGCTGCGGATCAGCCGGTCCGACCGGGACGGCACGTCGGTCGTCAGCTCCGGGACCGACACCGGCTCACCCCCGACCGGGCGGGGCGCTTCCGCGGCCGCCCGGCGTCTTGGTGCCGGTCGGCTTGGTGGCTTGCGGCACGTTCGACGCGGTCGTCGTCGGACTCGTCGGCTTGGGTTTGGTGCTGCTCTTCGCAGTCTCGGTCGGCGTTCGCGTCTGGATCGGACTGCTGGTCGGCTCGTCCGTCGGCTCCGAACTCAAGGTCGGCTGGGTCGACCGGGTCGGGACAGGTGAGGGGAATTTGTCCTTATTGACGTAGGCGGGCGCAGCGAACTGCTTGACCGGTTGACCCTCGGTTGCCTTGGCCATGTAGTCAGCCCACGTCAGCGCGGGATAGGTGCCGCCGAAGAAGGTAGTGTCGCCCGGACGCCGGAACTTGTCGAGGTCAGCATTGCCGTCATTGCCGGCGACATACATCACCGCCGTGGAGATCTGCCTGGTGTAGGCAACGAACCACGCCGAGACGATGTCCCCGCTGCCGTCGGCGTTCTCCCGGTCCTTGGTCCCGGTCTTGCCCGCGATCGGACGGTCCAAGGTCGAGACCGCCCGGCCGGTGCCCTCCTCCACCACATTGGAGAGGGCGTAGGTCACGTCGTGAGCTATGTCCTCGCTGAGCGCGCGCCGCTGGTCGGGGTCCGCCTCATACAGGACCTTCTTCTTGGGGTCCCGGACTTCCTTCACCACGTGATTCGCCACGTACGTGCCGTCGTTTGCAAAAGTCGCATACGCGCCGGCCTGAGCTAGCGGGCTGACCTCGGCGGTGCCCAGCGGGAGCCGAGAAGATTTGTCCCAGCCGGCACCCTTGGGCGCGCCAGCCGCTTGAGCCATCTTGATGATCTTTTCGGGGCCATCCTCCATCTTGGTGGTGAGGTCGACGAAGGCGGTGTTGATCGAATCCGTGGTGGCCTTAGTCAGGGTCACCGCAGGCCCGTACTGGTAGGAGTACTCGTTGCGTACGGGCGTCGATTCTCCAGGCGGCGTGAACGTGTTGCCGTTAAGACGGGTGTACAGGCTGAAGCCGTCCTTCAGGGCTGCGGCCGCGGCGTAGGTCTTGAAGGTCGAAGCCGTCGGCCGGGCGGTTGTCGCCCAGTTGCGGGAGCTTTTGACGAAGTCGGGGCCGCCGTAAAGCGCGATTACCTCCCCGCTGCCCACGTCGACCGACGCGATGGCCGCATGAAGCTTGGAGGCCTTCTGGCCACTGGCATCCGCCGCCTCCTTGGTGTACTTCTGGGCCGCCTTGACGGCGGCGTCCTGCGCGTCCTTGTCGAAGGTCGTGACGATCTTCAGTCCCCCACCGCGCACCAGGGAGGCATCGATATCGGCGGTGGAAAGCTCACGCTCAACCATCTTCAGCAAGAAACCCTTCGGACCGCCATAGCGCTGGTTGGCGGGTACGTCGGGGAACTTCGGCAGTTTGGCGGCATACTTCACCGCTTCCTCCGGCGTGATCGCGCCGGTCTCCGCCATGGACGTGAGGACGTAGGTGTAGCGCTCCTTGAGCCGCGGCAGATTGTCTTCATCGTCCGGGTCGTAGGCGGCCGGGTTGTTGATGACGGTGGCGAGGAACGCGGCCTGCGGCACGGTGAGCTTCTTCGCGTCGACGCCGAAATAGGCCTTGCTGGCGGCTTGGACACCGTAAGCGCCTTTGCCGAAGTAGATGGTGTTGAGGTAGCCCTCGAGGATCTGGTCCTTGCTGAGCTGCTTGTTGATCTTGTACGCGAGGAAGAGCTCTTTGTACTTGCGGGCGAGGGTCTGTTCGGAGTTCAGGTAGAGAACCTTGATGTACTGCTGGGTAATGGTCGAACCGCCCTGCAGGGTGCCACCACGAAGAATCATCCAGCCGGCGCGCGTCATGCCGCGGATGGAAACGCCCTTGTCGGTCCAGAATGAGCGGTTCTCGGCGGCCACCACGGCCTGCTTGATGTTGTCCGGCATCTGGTTCAGCGTGATCGGCTGCCGGTTCTGAATGGCGAAACTGCCGAGTTCGGTCTTGCCGTCGCTGTAATAGACGAACGTGGTTGCTGTCTTGAACTCCGCATTGGGTTCGGGCACGTTGGTGCTTGCGTAGCCCATGAGCATCGTGGTGGTGGTGCCTACGATGCCGAGAAGGATGAGCGCACCGAGCGTGATGCCGGTCCACATGAGCCAGCTGCTCAGCCGGCCTGGTGGATGATCAGGGCCGGGCGGAGGGCCGCCTCTGGCCCTGCGAGGGCGTGCTGCAGTGTTTTGGGGGTGTCTTTCCACCGGCCCCCACCGGGGATCAACCATAAATGTCCTCAACGGTCTGCTGGCGACGGGGCGGCTTGCGCTTGCGACCGTCGCCCAAAAGGTACGACAAGATCATGTGGTTCCAGCCGCACGCTGGGCAGACTTCGACGACAACAACTTTGAACTCCCCGAACTCGTGCGCCATTTCCTCCAGCTCGGCGGTTCGCTTGATTCGACCGGAGTACTGCCCCAGCTGCTCGCCGAAGACGTAGCTGAGCACAACCATCTCGGTCGACTCGCATACTGGGCACGGACCGCTGGCCGGTTCGCCGTGATACTTAGCCGCGCGGATCAGTAGCGGATCGGCATCGCATGCGTCATGGCGGGCAAGCGAGCGTCCCGGGCGCTTGAGCGCCTGGAGGGTGGAGCGTCGTTTCAGCGCATAGTCGATGACCTCGCGCTGCGACCACATGGCAAACAAGAGTACGTGGCGAGGCGGCCGGGGTC